>DATAIW010000300.1:0-7988 GCA_036262455.1 Candidatus Limnocylindrales bacterium
AGGTCAGGCCGTCACGGTGGAAGAAGTATTCCTTGCCGTCCTCGCCCGAGATGAAGCCGAAACCGCGCTCGGAAACGACCTTCTTGATGGTGCCGGTGGTCACGATGACCTCCAATGTCTTCTCGAACGGGTTGCTTCAGACGCACGGTCAGTTCGAGAAGTCGGTCGACCACACGGGAGCATCACCACAGCGGCGATTGAGGAAGGGTAGCACGGATATCCCGCCGGCCCGATCTGCGCTGAGGATTCTGGACTCGATCGAACCTGACAGGTCCTGACCGCGCCGGCGTCATGATCGGTCGTGACTGGATCACCGGCTCGCGCACGACGATCTGGCGGCGCCGATCATCGTCAACGGACTGTGGGGCTACTCGCTGACGATCCACCTGCTCCACGTCGTCGACCACGCCGTCCAATCCTTCACCGAGGCCGCGGTCCTGCTGACGGCCGCCGGTCTCTCGCCGGGCGACCTCGACTTCCTCGATTTCCACGACACGCCGGAGCGGCGAGCTGCCGCGCGCGGCTGATCCGTCCAGCCGCTCGGTCAGCCGTCGCCCGCCAACTCGACGAGCTTGCGAACGGTGTTCCAGTTCCTCGCGGTGGCGGTGACGCCGAGCCCGCGGTCCGTGAGCTGACCGGCGAGCTTCGACTGCTGGAGCCCGTTCCGGTACCAGGCGTGGATCACCCGGTCGCCGGCAACGAACACGTCCGGCGCGACCGCCGCCCGGTCGATCGCGGCCAGGCGTTCCGGCGCCGGGTCCGCCGACAGGAAGATCGCGTAGCGCTGAGCCGGATCGCCAGCCGAGCCCTCGGGCAACGGGTCGGCCGCGACGACCGATCGCATCTCCGCCGCACTCCGCAGGACGACGGCCAGCGCGAACCCGAACCGCGCCTCGATCGCCGCCTCGATCTCCCTGGTCAACGCCACCGGATCCGTCCGCGTCGTCCGGAACAGGACGTTGCCGCTGACGATGTACGTCCGGACCTCGTCGAGGCCGATCTCGTCGAGGGCCGCGCGGAGGTCGGCCATCGGGACCCGCCGATTGCCACCGACGTTGATCCCGCGGAGGAGGGCGATGAAGGTCGTCATCGCCGGATCTTCGCCCGTCGCGGTCCCCCTGTCACAGGCAGGCCCGCCCGAACCGGATGCCGGCGACCCCGCAGTCGGCGCCGATCGACGATCATCCGCGAATGACCGAACCCACCGGGCGCATCGCCTGGATCGCGATCGCGCCGGTGAAGTCGATGGCGCTCGTGTTCCTCGACCGGGCAGAGCTCGAGCTTGAAGGCATCGCGGGCGACCGCGCCTTCGCGGTCATCGACGGGACCGGTCGCCTCGTGAACGGCAAGCGCGCCGGGTCGCTTGCGACCGTGGTCGTCGAGCACGATCAGGCGACCGGCGACCTGCGACCTCGCCATGCGGTTTCCTGACGGCACCCTGGCGGCCGGTCGGCCGACGATCGGCGACCCGATCGAGGCGATCTTCTTCGGCGAGCCGCGACCTGCTCGCGCCGTCGACGGGCCCTGGAGCGACGCCCTCGCGGCCTGGTCGGGGAAGGACCTGCGGCTCGTGGCGATGGGCCGGGGCGAGGGCCCGGATCGAGGGCCGACGACGACGCTCCTCTCGACCGCCGCCCTGACCGAGCTTGCGGCCGCCGGCGGAGCGGCAGCACCGCTCGACCGTCGCCGCTTCCGGATGACCTTCGGGGTCGATGGGGTCGCGCCCTACGCCGAGGACGGCTGGCTCGGCCGCGATGTCCGGATCGGGGGCGCCGTCGTGCGTGTCGCGGGCAACGTCGGTCGCTGTGCGGTCACGACCCACGACCCCGACACCGGCCGGCCGTCGTTCGACACCCTCCACGTCCTCAACCACAGTCGCGGCCATCTGGCAGCAAGCGAGCCCCTCCCCTTCGGGGTCTGGGCGGAGGTCGTCACCCCGGGCGCCGTGGCCCTCGCAGATCCCGTGGAGGTCACGTGAACCAGGCACCATCGCTCCGCCTCGGCCTGAACCTGCCCTACACAGAAGGCCAGATGGACGGCGCCACGCCGCGCTGGACGGACATCCGGGCGATGGCTGTGGCCGCGGAGGTGGTCGGGTTCGACGCCGTCTGGATCTCCGACCATGTCGGCTTCGGGGACCCCGCGAGCCCGGAGCCCGGCCGCTGGAGCGGCGCCTGGGACTGCTGGACGCTGCTCGCGGCCCTGGCCGCGGTCACCACCCGAGTCCATCTCGGGACGTACGTCCTGTGCACCGCGTTCCGCAACCCGGCGCTCCTCGCGAAGATGGCCGAGACGCTCGATGAGGTCAGTGGCGGACGGGTCATCCTGGGCCTCGGGGCGGGCTGGAACGAGATCGAGTTCTCCTCCTACGGATACCCATACGCGGAACGGTTCGGGCGCTTCGAGGATTCGCTCAGGATCATCGCCGCGATGCTCCGGACCGGCCGGGCGACCTACAACGGGCGCTGGGAGCGGGCGGCCGATGCCCGGATCGAGCCCCGTGGCCCGCGGGCCGCGGGGTTGCCGATCATGGTCGGCGCGGGTGGACCGCGGATGCTCCGCCTGACGGCCGAGCTCGCCGACCGCTGGAACGGCGGGATGGGCAGCGTGGCCGGCACGATCGAGACACTGGCCGCGCTGAATGAGGCGTGCCGAGCCGTCGGCCGGGACCCGGCTTCGATCGAGCGGTCGGTCGAGGTTCTCGTCCGACCCGGGCCGGCGCCGGCCGATGAGCAGGGCGAACCGAACGAGCTCCGCGGCTCGCCCATCGAACTCGCTGCGTCGCTCCTCGCCTACCGGGCTCTCGGGGTTGGCGAGCTCCAGGTCCAGCTTCGCCCGAACACGTTGGCCGCGATCGACGCCTTCGCACCGGTCATCGCCGCGATCCGCCGCGGGTGACTGCCATCTGCCACGATCCGGGCTGACGGATCACCCGGCCCGCGGGGCCGAATGGCCCTGTCGCGGGTTGCCCTCGATCGCCATCGTCCGATGCGTGAGCCGCGGTGACGGTCGCGCCGGAGGACCCATCCAGGATCGGGGACCGCTGTCGATACCCTGCCGGAGTATTGACAAGGGGGTTGTCAAATCCGCCCCGATCGAGTAGGATTCGTCCATCGCTGGCGTGTCAATGCTTGACACGCCGGTCCGTGTGTCCGGCTCCTGGCGGAAGCGGATGCACCCCGGGCCGCCTCGGCGGATGCGCGGTCCGGTTCGCCAGCAAGCATCCCGCATCGTCCTCTCCGCGCGACTCGCCTCGCGCATCGACAATTCCTGGAGCGACCTTGACCACCTTCCTTGACCAGACCCCCGACCTCGATCTCGACGCCCGTCCCGGCGCGACGCCGGCTCTCGACGAGCTGGCGCCAACCCGCGAAGACGTTGCCGCCGTCGTCGAACACGATCCGACCCTGACCCTCGTCGCGCCCGTCAAGAAGACGGCCGTGGCAAAGGCGGCCCGCGACGACGAGCCCGAGATCGCCGAGCATGACGACCTGCTCGACATCGAAGACTCGACCCGGCTTTACCTGCGGGAGATCGCCCGCGTCCCCCTCCTCACGGCCGAAGAGGAGGTCATGCTGGCCAAGACGATGGAGCTCGGCCTCCGGATCACGAAGGATCCGGGGCTCGCCGTCCTCGATCTTCATGTCTGGACCGCGAACGCCAGCGAGCCCACCGCGCGGGCCAAGCACCCGCGCTACGCGATGAAGTTCGCCGACCTTGTGGCGCGGATCGTGCGATCGGCGATCGAAGCGGACGAGGCCAGCGAATTCCTCGTCACGGCGCCGCGCTTCGGCCTGACCGAATCGATCGAGGGTGCGGTCGGCGAGGCCGCCGAGCTGCTCGAGCGGGCTCGCAACATGCGATCCGTCTACAACGAGCGCCTCGATGCCGAGACGTTCCTGACGACCCTTGCCTGGATTCATGGGGCAGCCAGTCGCCCGGTGGTCCGCGAGAACCCCGCCATGATCGCGATGCGGACGTGGACGCGTGACGCCGTCGGCCTGCCGGCCGTTCGGCGCTGGCTGGATGGCGGCCACGACACGGACGCGATCGAGACCATGGCGCCGACCCTCGTCGCCACCGGCCTCACCGCCCGCGAGCACCTGACCTCGGCCAACCTCCGGCTCGTCGTCGCCAACGCCAAGAAGTACATCAACCGAGGCATGAGCCTGCTCGACCTCGTCCAGGAGGGCAATGCCGGGCTGATGCGTGGCGTCGACAAGTTCGAGTGGGAGCGCGGCTTCAAGTTCTCGACCTATGCGACGTGGTGGATCCGGCAGGCGATCCAGCGCGGCCTCGCGGACCAGTCCCGGACGATCCGGATCCCGGTCCACATGGTCGAGACGATGAACCGCGTCACGCGAACGTCGCGCGAGCTCACCGTCGAGCTCGGGCGGGAGCCGACGAATGCCGAGATCGCCGCGCTCCTCTCCGAGGATCCGAAGACCGCGATCACGACCGAGAAGGTCGAAGAGGTCCGAAGCTATGGCCGCAATCCGGTCTCGCTCGAGACGCCGATCGGCGACGAAAGCGACACCGAGCTCGGCAGCCTGATCGAGGACCCGGACGCGATCTCGCCGCTCGAGGCCGTGTCGGACACGATGCTCCGCGAGCAGGTCGCCCGTGTCCTCGACAGCCTCGAGGGTCGCGAGGAGCGGGTCATCCGCCTCCGGTTCGGCCTCGACGACGGCCGGCCGCGGACACTCGAGGAAGTCGGCCACGAATTCGGGCTGACCCGCGAGCGGATCCGCCAGATCGAAGCCCACGCGCTGCGCAAGCTGCGCCATCCGTCGCGCAGCCGCAAGCTCCGCGACTACGTGACCGACTGAGGGCTGTCGCGCCTGGACGACGCTGGCGGCGTTGCCGCCTGCGGTCCTCGCTCACGACCATCCGAGGTCGCTCGCTGTGGTCCTCGGCGGCGCCTTGCCAGCCTCGCCCATCCGCGACGAACGTAGTTGGGGGTTCGGGTCAGGTCGCCGGATCGGCCGGGCGCGGCGCCGCAAGGTCCGCGACGACCTCGACATTCGGCAGCGTCCGGAGGATCGCCGGCGGGGCGATCACCTTCCAGCTCCGGCTCCCCCCGCCGAGGACGATCCGCTCGCGATCCATGACCGCGCCGTCGACCCACAGCGGCAGGTCGTTCGGCAGCCCGAACGCGGTCACGCCGCCGATCTCCATGCCTGTCAGGATCCGCGTCTCGTCGGGCGAGGCGAACGAGGCCTTGCGGGTCCGGAGTCGCTGTTTCACGACGCGATTGACATCGAGTCGATGGGTCGCGAGGACGACACAGGCGGCATAGACCGGCGGATCCGACTTGCCGATCACGACAATCGTATTGGCCGAGTCGGCGGGGTCGAAGCCGTAAGCGGCGCAGAACGCGGCGGTGTCGGCGAGGGCCGGGTCGCAGGCGAACAGCTCGTACGGGCCGTGGCCGGCGAGCGCCCGGTCCAGGGACTCGCGAGCAGGATCGCTGTCGGATCCGGCGGACGTCGTCATGGCCGAACGGTAGCCAATCCCGCGGATCCGCGTGACATCCGCGCCGCGCGCTACGCGACCCCGATGACCCGGATGGAGCCCACGCCGCCCTGGAGGTCCAGGTCGACGCGGTTGGCGGCGGTCGCATAGTCGGGCGACTCGTAGCCGGTCGCGGTTCGCGGGAAGCGTGACTGGTCGACCTGGCTGCTGCCGATCGCCATGCGGCTCCGGATCCGGGCGGCCACCTCGGCGGGAACCTCGATGATCAGTGCCGCCGCACCGGTCTCCGCCCGGACCGTGCTGGCCCCGGCGGCCCGTGGCAGGCGAATGCGGGTCTCGCTCGCCCCGGTATGGAGCTCGAGGTTCCGGAGCTTCAGGTCGGTCAGGTCGAGGCGCGCTCGCGCGGCGCCCGTGTCGAGTCGAAGGTCGAGCGGGACGCCCGTCGCGAGGCCGACCGACCAGTCCGAGCGTCCGTCGAGCCACGGCAGGCCGTAGGTCGTGTCCTGTTCGAGATCGACCCGTCCGTGACCACGATCCCGGCGCACGACGCCGCCGCTGAAGTGACCGTCGACGAGATTGCCGGCGGCGGCGGCTCCGACCGCGAGCTCGCCCGCCCCGAACCGGATCCTGACTGCCGCGTCGGCGACGCCGGCCAGCGGGATCACGAGCTCCTCCATCGGCGATCCGCCGAAGGGCAGGATCGCGCCGATGACGAACCACACGCCGAGGCCGACGAGGACCCACGGCCAGCCGTCGGAGATCAGGTCGACCGGTCCCCGGCCGAGATTGCCGGTCGTGCTCATCAGGAGAACGACGCCGAGCGCGATCCACAGGACCGGCCACGTGAAGGACCAGATCCCCGCGATCCCCCGCGGGCGGCCGAAGGCGCGTGACACGAAGCTCGCGACACCGCCGAGAATCAGGAGCATTGGCCACGCTTCGCCCCAGTCGAGCGCGAGAGCCTGACGGACGAGGAAGACAAGGCCGAGTCCGATCAGCCACGTCGCGGCGATGACGGACCCACGGTGGATCGTCATGACCTGGTGCTCCCGCCGTTCGCGTCAGCCGGCTTCGAAGGATCCGATCGAGGACGAACCGCGAGGACGAGCACGAGGACGCCGACGCCGACGAGGACCAGCGGCCAGAACCAGTCCCAGTCGATCTCCGGGAGGTACTGGCGGACGAGGGACCACGCGCCGACCAGGATGAACAGGACGCCGACCACGACCGCACCGGACCGTCCGTCGTAGCCGCGGCTCGCGCGCCGCGCCGCCCGGGCCTCATGGCGGGCGGCCCGTCGCATGTCGCGGGCCTCGAACCGTGACGCCTGCCAATCCGTCGCCGACGGTCCGGAGCTCGCCGGGATCGTTGCGGCGGCCGAGGCGGGCTGCGCGGGCGACAGGCCGGCCGCGTCGGTCACCGACGCAGTCTCGGCCGTCGGCGCAGGCGCGCCCCCTGCCGGAGCGCTGCTCGGCGATCCGGTCGGGGCGTCCCAGGCCGGCGCCCGGCTGCCCCAGGAACGGCTGCCGTCCTCTTCGGGAACGACGATCGCCATGACGATGTAGACGACCAGGGCGATCCCGCCGGTCAGCGGGACCAGCAGGGCCCAGATGATGCGAACGAGCGATGGATCCGCGTCCCACAGGTCGGCGAGGCCGCCGGCGACCCCCGCGAGCATCCGGTCGTCGCGCGCTCGATAGAGATGGGTGTTCATCGACATCCTCCCACGGGATTCAGGCTGAAGCTCGCCGCGCCACCGTCGATCGACAGGGTCACGATCGGTGCGCCGGCGGCTGCCGGGCGGGTCCACGTGTCGCCCGAGCGACTGAGGCCGCGGGCCGCCAGGTTATGGACGAACGTGAGCTGGTTGGTTACCTCGAGCCGCAGGCCGACGCCGTCGGGAACACACAGATCGAAGGCGCCCGCGTTCACCGAGACGTCACCGCCGAGAACGCTCGAACCGGCGTCCAGCCGGATCCGCCCGGCGTTCATCGACAGGTCGACGACGTCGACGGCCCCATGCGTCGCGTCGATCCGCAGGTCGCCGGCGTTCATGTCCACGTCGAGGCTGGCGACGTGACCGTCGGGAAACTGAAGCGTCGCGGTCGCGGCATTGGCGGTGATCGACAGCACCCCGACCGCGCTCGGCAGGCTGATCGTCCAGTCGTTGCGCCGGGCGCTGCCGCCTCCGGACACGCGAAGGTCCAGGCGGCTCGATGAGGAGTCGACGATCGGCGCCGGGCCCCGGTAGGCTGCGTCGAGCGCCCAGTTCGCGCCCGTCGAAGTCGCGACCGTGAGCGATCCGCAGGTGAGGTCGAGGCGGACGGCCGCTGATGGGCCGTCGAACGATCCGGACCGCTGGAGCTGCTGGTCGGTCGGGCCGCCGCTGACCGCGCAATCCGACAGCGCGCCGATCCACAGGTGCCCGCTGGCGATGGCCGCCCCGCCGACCGACCAGCAGCTCCAGCGGTCCGGATCGTTCGACGGCCCATCAGCGGCCGTCCGCCTCGACC
>DATAIW010000301.1:0-3936 GCA_036262455.1 Candidatus Limnocylindrales bacterium
GATCCGCTGGCTGATCCGGAACACGGAGCAGAAGCCGGGTGGCGGCGCCGTCCCCGACCACGACACGGCGCTCGCGCTGCTGCGCCAGCGGTTCGCCCGCGGCGAGATCGACGCGACGGAGTTCGAGGAGCGGAAGCGCACCCTGGGCGGTTGATTCGGTCCCACAGCCCCCCACGCTGGTTGACGGCCGCTCCCCATCTCCTTAGCATGACAGATCATGCTAAGCGTCAAGGTCAGCACCAAGCACCAGATCGTGGTCCCCAGCGAAGCGCGCGCCCGGCTGGGCATCGAGGCAGGCGACCGACTGGATGTCCGGATCACGGACCAGGCGATCGTCATCAGCAAGCGTCCGTCCAGGGCTTCTGACCGCATGCGCGGTATCGCCGCAGGTCGCGGCTGGTATGAGCCCGATCCGGTGACATATGTGCGCAACCTTCGCGACGAGTGGGAGGAGCGAATCCTTGAGCGTGAAGCTCGCCTTGGTCGAAGCGATGTTGACGCGACATCAGCGGATCGCGATTGACAGCAACGTCCTGATCTACCTCACCGAAGGAGATGTCGAACGAGCCGACGCGGCGGCGGCCATCGTCGACTCGGTCGCCGAGGGTCGGACCGAAGGCACCCTTTCGAGCGCGGGACTGGCCGAGGTTCTCGTCGGGCCTGCGCGTTCCGGCGATGGCGCCGGATTCGAACGTCTCGCCGCCACGATCCGTGACCTGGGTTTCGGAGTCACCATGCTCGATGCAACGACTGCCGAGGACGCCGCGTGGATCAGGGGTCAGACCGGCATGAGCCTGCCCGATTCGATCCATGTCGCTTGCGCGCGTTCGTCCGGTGCCTCCGCCTTCGTGACGAATGACCGCGGGATCGCCTCCCGAGCCGGTCTCGAGGTGCTGTATCTCGATGATCTGATCGCGAACCAGCCGCCCGCCTGACGGCGGGTCGAGTCCTCGATGTCGATCAGATCCAGATGTTGCTCGGCTCGATCACGGCGGTGAGGGACGGCATTCGAGCTCGAGCCACAACTCGATGCCGCGTTCGCGGGCGTTGTCGGTTCGCCGCCATCGGTTCCGCGTCCGTCTGGTAAGGCTGCCGACTCACGTGCGACCGTCGCACGACCCGGGACGCGCGGCGCGGCCGGCACCCGGGCCGGTCATCCTCGGGCGGTGGACCTGACCCTGACCGCCGCCCAGCTCGATCTCCGGGCGCGCGCCCGCGCCTATGTCGTGGACGTGCTCCAGCCGATCGAGGTCGAATTCGAACGCGCCGGTGGGCGGCTCCCGCCCGCCAGCCGCGATCAGCTGAAGCGCGCGGCGATCGACGCCCGCCTGCATGGCGGATCGCTGCCGCCCGAGATCGGCGGCCAGGGCTGGTCGGTGCTCGAGCAGGTGATCGTCCATGAGCAGCTCGGCCAGGCGACGGGCGGGCTGTGGTCGTTCATCCCGGGCGCCTACAACGCGCTCATCCACGCCGACGCCGACCAGCGCCGGCACTATCTCGATCCGAGCCTGCGCGGCGAGCGCTTCGGGAGCTACGCGATCACCGAGCCGAACGCGGGCTCGGATGCCCGGACGCTCGAGGCGACCGCGATCCGCGACGCCGCGACCGGCGACTACATCCTCAACGGCGAGAAGTGGTTCGTCACCGGACCTCCCGACGAGACCGACTTCATGATCTTCCACTGCCTCGTCGGAGGCGGCGCCGCGAGCCCGGCCGTCGTCGAGCCCCGGCCGACCCTCTTCCTCGTCGACTACGACACGCCCGGCCTGACGATGAAGCACGACCCCGACTACACCCATACGTTTGCCGACCGCCATCCGCAGTTCGTCCTCGAGGACGTCCGGGTCCCGGCGTCGGCGATCCTCGGCGGGATCGGCAATGCCGACGAGCTGACGAACGAGTGGTTCGTCGAGGAGCGGATCCACATCGGGGCCCGCTGCGCCGGGGCGATGGAGCGCCTGCTGGGGCTGGCGGTCGACTGGGCCACGAACCGGGTCCAGTTCGGTCAGCGGATCTACGACTTCCAGGGCGTCTCGTTCCCGCTCGCCGACTCGGCGGCGGACGCATCGGCTGCCCGCCTCCTCACCCGGGAAGCAGCCGCCCTCGCCGACGCCGGCGCCGACCCGAAGGTCGTCCACGCCAAGGCGTCGCTCGCCAAGCTCTTCGCGTCGGAGGCCGCGTGGCGCTGCGCAGACCGCGTCGTCCAGGTCTTCGGCGGGCGCGGCTACATGCGGGAATTCCCGGCCGAGCGCTACCTGCGCGAGCTCCGGGTCGACCGGATCTGGGAAGGCACCTCGGAGATCCAGCGGGTGATCGTCGCCCGGGCCCTCGAGAAGCGCGGCGTCGGCCGGGTCGTCGGGTGACCGAGGCGTCGCTGCTCGCGACCGGCACAGGGCCGGTGTCACCCCACCCCGCGAACCCGCCGCCGATCGATCTCCGGCCGCTCTTCGCCCCGCGCTCGATCGCCGTCGTCGGTGCCTCGGCCCGCGGTGGGATCGCCCAGACGGTCCGCAACAACCTCCGGGTCCTCGAGAGCGGCACTCGGTGCCATTTCGTCAACCCGCGCTACGACGAGCTGGACGGCCAGCCGTGCTACCCGTCGATCGGCGGTCTGCCCGAGGTTCCCGACATCGTCGTCGTCGCGGTGAACCCGCTCCGGGCGGCACCGGTCGTCGCCGCTGCCGCGGCGGCCGGCGTGCCCGCGGTCGTCATCCCGGGCGGTGGCGTCGTCGAGGGCGGGCAGGCCGCGGCGCAGATGCAGCGCGACGTGCGCGATCTCGCGATCCGCCATGGGGTCGCGTTGCTCGGCCCGAACTGCATGGGGCTCGTCGACCTGACGACGAACAGCGCGACGTACATCGGGGACGTCAACCCGTGGCTGCCCCGCGGTGGCGTGGCCGGGATCGCCCAGTCGGGTTCGGTGACCGACGCATTCATCCATGCCGGCAACCGGATCGGGTTTTCACGGATCGTCGGCTGCGGGAGCGAGGTCGTCCTCGACGTCTGCGACTTCCTCGCCCACGCGATCGACGACGACCAGACCGAGGCCGTCATCCTCTTCGTCGAGGGCTTCAAACGACCCGAGCGCTTCCTTGCCCTCGCCGACCGGGCGCTCCAGGTCGGCAAGCCGATCATGGCCGTCAAGGTCGGCCGGAGCCGCCAGGCGCAGGCAGCGGCGGTCGCCCATTCGGGGTCGCTGGCGGGCGAGGCCCGGGCGACCGATGCCGCCCTGGCGGCCGCGGGGGTGATCGTCTGCGAGGACCTCGACCGGTTGCTCGAGACCGCCGAGCTGGTCGCCGGCTGCCGACGGATGGGCCGGCGGGTGCGGCGGGGGAGGACCGGCGTCGTGACGGTGTCGACCGGCGAGGCGTCACTGATCGCGGACCTCGCGCCGCGGACCGGGATCGACCTGCCGGAGGTGCCGCCACGTGCACGTGCCGCGCTGCTCGCCGACCTTCCGACCCTCGGCTACATCGGCAATCCGCTCGACCCCTGGGGCGCGACCGATCCGCCGACGGCCTACGCGGCGGCGTTCGAGGCGTTCGCCGCCTCCGGCGCCTATGACGTCCTCGCCCTCGTCCACGACTTCCCGTATCGCTCGCTGCCGTCGGAGGTCGAGACGGCGCTCGAGGTCGCCGCGCCGCTCCTGGCCGCGACCCGTCACCGCCCGGAGATCCTGCCGATCTTCGTCTCGCTGACGTCGGGCGAGCCGACGCCGGAGATCGTCGACGCGATGCAGGTCGGCGGCGGCGTGCCTGTGCTGCGGGGGGCGGTGGAGGCCTTCACGGCGATCGCCGCGGTCGGACGCTGGGAGGCCCACCACGACCGCCGCCGCGCGGGTCGACCGGCGCGCGCCGACTGGCCACGGCTGGCCGCCGACCGAACGCTGCTGGGACACGATCCGGCGTTCGTCGGACTGATCGGCCTGGAGGGGAT
>DATAIW010000302.1:0-11673 GCA_036262455.1 Candidatus Limnocylindrales bacterium
ACATCGCGGTCTACGACGAGGTCGGCGGGATCCTGGTCGCCGGTGACGCCCTCCGGACCAACACCGGGTCGCTGGCAGGCTCCGACCCGCAGTTCACCGCGGATCCGACCGCGGCGGCGGCTTCAGTGATCAAGCTCGGCAGGCTTCGGTTCGAGACGCTGCTCGTCGGCCACGGCGAGCCGATCCTGACCGGCGCCTCGACGCAGGTCGCCGCACTCGGCGGCGGCTGACTCGGGTACATTCGGCACGTGGCCAACTCCCCGCGCGCCGGCCAGCCGGCCGATCCCGCGAGCCTCGTCGACATCCCGGCGCTCCTGCGCGCCTACGACGAGATCACACCGGACGCGGCGGACCCGACCCAGCGGGTCGCGTTCGGGACGTCCGGGCATCGCGGCTCGGCCTTCCGCGGCGGGTTCAACGAGGCCCACATCCTCGCGATCAGCGAGGCGATCTGCCGCTATCGCGAGCTGCACGGCTACGACGGTCCGCTGTTCATCGGCCGCGACACGCACGCCCTGAGCGAGCCGGCGACCAGGACGGCCCTCGAGGTCCTCGTCGCTCGCGGCGTCGACGTCCGTATCGACAGCCGCGATGGGTACACCCCGACCCCGGCTGTGTCGCACGCGATCATCGTCGCCAACCGCGGACGCGCCGTGCCAGCCTCGGACTCCCCGGCGGCCGCCGGACGCGGCCTCGCCGACGGGATCGTCGTGACCCCGTCGCACAACCCGCCCGACGACGGCGGCTTCAAATACAACCCACCGAACGGTGGCCCGGCCGACACCGACGTGACCGGCTGGATCCAGGCGGAGGCGAACCGGCTGCTCGAGGCGAGGGGCAACGATGGCGTGGCCGGGATCCGGCGCGTTCCCCTCGAGCAGGCTCGGGCCACCGGTCGCGGCCACGACTTCCTCGCGACGTACGTCGACGACCTCTCGTCCGTCGTCGACATCGAGGCGATCCGGGCCTCCGGCCTGCGGATCGGCGTCGACCCGATGGGCGGCGCTTCGGTGGCCTACTGGCCGGCGATCGCCGAGCGGTACGGTCTCGAGCTGACGGTTGTCAACGCCCGGGTCGACCCGACCTTCGGATTCATGACCTACGACTGGGACGGCAAGATCCGGATGGACCCGTCGTCGCCGTCGGCGATGGCCGGCCTGATCGCGCTCAAGGACCGCTTCGACATCGCCCTCGGCAACGACGCCGACGCCGACCGCCACGGAGTGGTCACGCCGGCGGCCGGGCTTCTCAACCCGAACCATTTCCTGAGCGCGGCGATCGCGTTCCTGTATGGCGGAGCACGGACCTGGGGTGCCGACGTCGGGGTGGGAAAGACGCTGGTCTCGTCGTCGATGATCGATCGGGTCGTCGCCGACCTCGGGCGTCGCCTGGTCGAGGTTCCCGTCGGGTTCAAGTGGTTCGTCGCCGGACTGGTCGACGGCTCGCTCGGGTTCGGCGGCGAGGAGAGCGCAGGCGCATCGTTCCTCCGCCGCGACGGGACCGTCTGGACGACCGACAAGGACGGGATCATCGCCGATCTCCTCGCCTGCGAGCTGACCGCGCGGAGCGGACGCGATCCGGGTGTCGCCTACCACGAGCTGACCGAACGGTTCGGTTCGCCGGCCTATCGTCGGATCGACGCGCCCGCATCACCGGAGCAGAAGGCGGCGCTCGGTCGCCTCGCGCCGTCCGACGTGACGGCGACGACTCTCGGTGGCGATCCGATCACCGCCATCCTCACCCGGGCCCCCGGCAACGACGCCCCGATCGGGGGCCTGAAGGTCACCACTGCCAACGGCTGGTTCGCCGCGCGGCCCTCCGGCACGGAGAACGTCGCCAAGGTCTACGCCGAGAGCTTCCGGGGCGAGGAGCACCTCGCGAAGCTTCTGGAGGAGGCCCAGACGCTCGTCGCGAGCGTCACCGGCTGAGGCCGCGACGGCCTCCAGCCGGTCGCCGCGAGCGACGGATCACCTTCGGGATCGGCCCGCCCCGGATGACCGACTCGTCATGACAGGTCAAGCGCCGGGACGCACACTCTGGAACCGAGGACCCGGCGTTTGCCGGGTGGTTCGACCACGGCTCGAAGGCCCGTGGACGCAGACCGCTCGATTGAAGTCGTCCGGGGGACAGGGGACGGTGGACGTTGAAGGCGAATGCAAGGCAGCGCCGGAACGCTTCCGCGACGTCGGATGAGACCAGCGAAGCTGCGCGACTCGCGACATCCGTCGGCCAGGTCCCGGCCGATCGACTGCGCACGATCTTCGATGGGATGTTCGACGGTGTGTGGCTGGTGGCCGGCGATGGCCGGACGACCTATGCGAACGCGGCGATGGCCACGCTCCTCGGGACGTCGCCCGAGGAGATGCGCGGCCACGCCCTGTCCGACTACCTCGACCCGGAGTTCTGGCAGGCGGCGGCCGGCTTCCTGAAGCGCCAGCGCATCTACACGGCCGAACGCATGGAGCTGCGCTTTCGGCGAGCCGATGGCGAAGATCTGTTCGGGATCGTCGCCGGCAGTCCGATCGCGACGAATGACGGCATCTATGTCGGGACGATGCTCAATGTCAGCGACGTGACCGCCAAGCGTGGCATCGACGCCCAGATGATCCAGAACCAGCGTCTCGAGGCGATCGGCCAGTTCGCCGGCGGCATCGCCCACGACTTCAACAACCTGCTGACCGCCATCCAGGGCTTCACCCAGATCGCGCTGGCGAGTCTTCCGGAGGCCGATCCGATCCGGGACGACCTGACCCAGGTGATCGCCAGCACCGAGCGGGCCACGGCCATCACCCGCAAGCTCCTCGCCTTCACCCGCCGTCAGGTCCTGATGCCGCTCGATATCGACCCGGCCGTCGTCATCGCGGCCCTGCTCCCGATCCTCGCGCCCCTGTTGGGCGAGGTCATCATCGACCTCGACGTGGCCGCGAACCACGCCTGGGTTCGGGTCGACCCCACCCAGCTCGAGCAGATCATCCTGAATCTCGCCGTCAACGCCCGTGACGCGATGCCCGACGGCGGGACGGTCCGGATCTCGGTCCACAACCTCGAGTCGGCGGATCCGGATCGGCCGGATCCCGATCTGACGGCTGGGCCCTTCGTCCGGATCAGCGTGTCGGATACGGGAACCGGCATGGACGAGGCCACGAAGGCCAGGATCTTCGATCCCTTCTACACGACGAAGGCCGAGGGCAAGGGAACCGGATTCGGCCTGTCGACGGTCTTCGGGATCGTCGCCCAGTCCGGTGGGCAGGTCCAGGTCGAGACCGCGGTCGGCGCGGGTTCGACGTTCCACGTCGATCTCCCTCGTGTGGTGGCCACGGCCGGGATGGTCCAGCCCGTTCCGATCGCAGCGTCGACGCGCGGCACCGGTGCCGTCCTGCTGGCCGAGGACGATCCGGCCGTTCGCGAGTTCACCCGGCGCAGCCTCGAGGCTGCGGGATACACCGTCTTCGCCGTTGCCGGCGCGGAGGACGCCATCCACGCGAGCGAGCACTGGAGCTCACCGATCGACGTCCTGGTGACCGACATCCAGATGCCTGGCATGCATGGGCACGAGTTGGCCGTCCGCATCCGCGGAGCCCGCCCCGGCATCGGGATCGTCCTCATCAGCGGGTACACCCAGGATGTCGTCGGCAAGGGGACCGAGCTCGGCATGGTCGAGTTTCTCAGCAAGCCGTTCACCATCGACGCCCTCACGACTGCAGTCTGGCGGGCGGCCGATGTCGCCCGGCGGCGGGCAGCAGCCGCACCCAGACCCGGCCGTCCGGCCGCCGGGCCAGTTCGGAAGCCCGCTCGCGCGGTCCCCATTCGTCGATCCGGCGAGACCAAGTCGAGCCGAGCTCCGATCACCGTGCCGACGAAGCGGCGTTCGGGCGTCGCGCCGTCAACCAGATCGCGATCCGGCTGAACGACCCCCAGGACGTCCGGACGATCGATCCGCGCGGGCGCCGCCCCCGGACTCAGGCGGACGCCAGCGCCCTGGATTCGGGACACCCGAGCGCAAGAACGGGCCGTTCGGCCGCAGCGGGTCGGGGCGGCGCCGGCGCAGACTCGGTCTGGAGGTGACGCCATGGCGACCACCATCGATCTTCGGGTGCGGCTGATCCCGTGGGATGACCCCACGTTCGTGCATGCCTTCGAAACGGCTCGCGAGCAGGTTCGAGCGGAGGGCGTGACGATCAACGGCCCGGATGCCTGCGCCCGGGTCGAGGCGCTCCTCCGCGATGCCGGCTTCCCGAATGTCCGGGTTGACTGCGTGCGCACACCCGACGAGGCCATGGCCCATATCGCACACTGGACGGTCCGCCGCGATGGACCGTTCGACTGACCGCGGCGAAACGCCGGTGCATCGCAGCACCGGTCGCGCGCCACGAGGCATCGATGTCGCCAAACCCGACGCGTACACTCGGCCCATGATCCGTCGCCTGGGTCCGGGCAGGGCGTCCCTCCTCGTCATCGGGCTCCTCGCACTCGTCGCCGCCATCGCCATCCCGGCCCTGGCCGCCTCGCCGTCCCCGTCGCCCGGCGCGAATCCGGGCAAGGGTCCGAAAGCCTCGGAAGCGCCTGCGGTCGCGGTCACCCTGCACGGCGTCGTTGGCGCGATGAAGGACGCCGACGGCGACACGACCTACAGCCTCAGCGTCGACGGGACGAGCGTCCAGCTCGATGCGGGACCGCCCTGGTTCTACGGCGACAACCATCCCCTCGCCGCGTTCGTGGGCAAGTCCGTGACGATCACCGGCAGCCGACGCGGCGCTGAGGTCGACGTCGAGACCGTCGACGGCGTCATGCTCCGCGAGCCCGGCAAGCCGCCCTGGGCTGGAGGCTGGAAGGCGGTCGGCTCGGCCCATCCCGGATGGTCGCAGGCCAAGGCGGATCGCTCGCAGCAGAAGCAGGCCGACAAGCAAGCCGGCGGCGTGGCCGGATGCTGGCCGCCCGGCCATTGCAAGCAGAACGAGCCTGAATCGTCGGCGAATCCCGACCTGCGCTGATCCGGACCGGTCTCAGGGCAATGGGCGCCAGGCCCGGCCGAGCAGGAGCCCGAACGCGGCGAGCAGCGCCCCGAGGCCGACGAACCCGACGCTGATCTCGAGTGCCTCGCGCTTGGTGATCAGGTTCGTCGGCAGCTCCGCGAACACGCGCTCGAGCTCCGCCGCGCTGTCGGCCGGGTAATAGCTGCCGCCGGTCAGGTCGGCGACCTGGCGGAGCGTCGGCTCGTCGATCCCGCGCGGGAACCGCCCGCCGCCGCCGCCGCCGAACCCGCCGCCGCCGAACCCGCCACCGGGCTCGTTGCCGATGAACTGCTGGCGGCAGATCGGGTCCAGGGAGCCGCCATCGACCGACCCGAAGCCGATCGTGTAGACCCGCAGGCCCCGATCGAGCGCCTGCTGCGCCGCGTCGACCGGCGCGGGCCCGGCGTTGTTCGCGCCGTCGGTCAACAGGACGATGATGTCCGGCGCGTAAGCCCCGGCCGCGACGGGCGGTGGCTCGCTGCCCGGTCGCCCGGCGACGACGCTCCGCTGGATCGTCGGGTCGACCTCGGCGATGGCGTCGATCGCGGCAAGGATGCCGCTCCCGATCGCCGTCCGGCGGCCGGTCGTCAGGCTTCGGATGGCGTCGACGAGGACCGTCTGGTCGGACGTCGGTGGCTGGACGACCGCGGCGAACCCGCTGAACGCGACGATTCCGATCTCGGTCCGCGCCTGCTGGCTGGTGACGAACGAGATCGCTGCTTCCTCGGCGGCTTCGAGCCGGGTCGGGGCAATGTCCGTCGAGCACATGCTGCCCGAGACGTCCATCGTCAGGATGATCGTCGTCTGGTTCGTCGGGACGCCAACGACGACAGCCGGCCGGCCGAGGGCGACGACGAGCGCGACGATCGCCGCCGCGATGAGCGCGAACGGCAGGTGCCGGCGCATCCGTGACGACCCCGGCGCCGCATCGCGGATCAGGGCGAGGCTCGAATACCGCGCCGCACTCGGCCGCCGCCGCCGCAGGCTCCAGGCGTAGACCGCGACGACGAGGGGGACGATCGCAAGCAGCACGAGCAGACCGACCCATTGGAACGTCATCGTCGGTCCTCAGTGCTCATGGCAGCCGACCCGAGCGGGCGAGCGACACGATCGTTCCGCCGAGCAGCAGGAGCAGGCCGACCGCCGCGAACACGGCCGTGAGCTCGAGCGCCTCGCCGCGGACCACGAGGTGCTCCGACAGCTGGTCGTAGACCGTCGCCGGGTCGAGGGCGTCCGCCGCTTCGTACCTCCCGGCGGTCAGATCCGCGACCGCGCGGAGGGCCGCCTCGTCGAGCGCGCTCTGGACCCTGAATCCGTCGAGATCGAGGGTCGACCCGGCAGCCGTGCCGACGCCGACGGTCACGATCCGGATACCGCGGTCGGCAGCGGCCTGCGCCGCGCCCATCGGATCGGGTCGCTCGTTGTTCTCGCCGTCGCTGAACAGGACGATCGCTGCCGCGTCGTGACTCCCCGGCGCGACCGGCGCGGGTGTGGCGGTCGGCTCGGCGGAACGATTGCTGTAGTAGTTCGCCGGGGTGTCGCTCTCCGCCTGGGCGATCGTCCCGAGCGACGCGAGGATCCCCTGGCCGAGCGAAGTCCCGCGGCTCGGCGCGAGGCGATCGATCGCGGCCAGCACGGCAGCCTGGTCGGAGGTCGGGGTCTGGACCGCGAGACCCGCGTCGCTGAACGCGACCACGCCGACGACGACGCCGGGCGGCTGGCGCTCGACGATCGCCTTCGCCGCCGCCTTCGCGGCCTCCATCCGCGTCGGCGCCACGTCGTCGGCGGCCATGCTGGCGGACACGTCGAACGTCAGGACGAGGGTGCCCTCGACCCGCGGCAGCGAGACCGTGGCCTGTGGCCGGGCGAGGGCCACCGCGAGGACCACGAAGGCGGACGTGACGAGGAGCGTCGCGACCCGGGCCGCGCTGCTGCCTCGGCGCGCCGAGCCGCCCGTCTCCCGTCCCAGCCCGCCGAGCCCGGCGATCCGCCGCCGCCGTCGCGCGTCGATCCGCCACGTCGCGACGAACCAGGCCGGGACGAGCGCGACGCCAATGAGCACGACCGGCCACAGGAACGTCATGTCGGTCGCCGCCGCCGGCGGCGACGTGACGTCGCCATCCGGACGATCGCCCGGACCAGGTCATCCTCGGTCGAGAGCGTCGTCGCCTCGACCCGCGCCCGCCGGAACGCGGCCGCGAGGGCGGCCTCACGGGCGTCCGCGGCCGCCCGGAAGCGCCGCCGGAACGTGGCGTCGGACGTATCGACGTACAGCTGCTCGCCGGTCTCGGCGTCCTCCATGACCATCGGCCCGACGTCGGGGAGCTCGACCTCGCGCGGGTCGATGAGGCGAACCGCGAGCAGCTCGTGGCGGCGGTTCAGCAGCTCGAGCGAGCGTTCCCAGCCCGGCACCCCGATGAAGTCCGAGACGAGCACGATCAGCGAGCGCCGCCGGATCCGGCGATGCGCGGCCTCGAGGAGCGGGCCGAGGTCGGTGATCGGCGCCGCGGCGAGACGCGGCTGCTCGACGAGGTCTTCAATCATCCGCAGGACGTGGTTCCGGCCACTGCCGGCCGGGATGATGTGGGTCCCGGTCCCGGCGAACACCATCGTCCCGACCCGGTTGCCGCGGCGGGTGAGCAGCCGAGCCATCGTCGCGGCGAAGTCGACGAGGACGGTCCGCTTCTCGCGCTCCGCCGCGACCGTCCCGAAGTCCACCGACGGGCTGAGGTCGAGCAGGAACCAGGCGGTGATGTCGCGCTCCTCGTGGTACTCGCGGACGTAGGGCGTGGCCATCCGGGCGGTCACGTTCCAGTCGATCGCCCGGACGTCGTCGCCGAACTGGTATTCGCGCAGCGCCGCGAAGTCGAGCCCGGTCCCGTGGAACAGGCTCCGGTAGTCGCCCTGGAGCAGGCCGTCCAGGCGCCGGACGACCTGCCAGTCGAGTCGCTGGAGGATGCGCTCAGGCGCCGACGCGAACGCCACGGTGTTCCTGCATGGGTACGACGGGCATCGGGACGCGACCGACGATGGACGACAGGATCCGGTCGGGGGAGATGTCGTCCGACAGGGCCTCGAATGACAGCACGAGACGGTGACGGAGGACGTCGAAGGCCATGTCCCGGACGTCCTGGGGCAGGACGTATTCCCGGCCGCGAACGTAAGCGAGGGCCCGACCGGTGAGGATCAGGTTGATCGAGGCCCGGGGGCTTGCGCCCCAGGTGAGGTAGCGCTGGAGCTCGGGCATGCCGTGGGCCTGGGGCGCCCGGGTGGCGCTCACGAGGCGGACCGCGTATTCCACGAGGGCCGGATCGACGTAGACGCCGTCGACCGTTTCCTGGAGCCGGACGAGCTCGTCGGTCGAGAGCACCTGGGAGATCCGATCGAGCCGGCCGGTCATCCGCTCGACGATCGCGAACTCCTCGGTCGGCGATGGATAGCCGACGAGGACCTTGAGCATGAAGCGATCGACCTGGGCCTCGGGCAGGGCGTAGGTGCCCTCGGTCTCGATCGGGTTCTGGGTGGCGAGGACGAGGAACGGGTTCGGGACCGGGTGGGTGTCGTGGCCGATCGTGACCTGGCGCTCCTGCATCACCTCGAGCAGCGCGCTCTGGACCTTGGCCGGGGCCCGGTTGATCTCGTCGGCGAGGAGCAGGTTCGTGAAGACGGGTCCGAGCGAGGTCGTGAACTCACCGGTCTTCTGGTTGTAGATCCGCGTCCCGACGAGGTCGGCCGGAACGAGATCCGGGGTGAACTGGATCCGCTTGAACTCGCCACCGATCGACTGGGCCAGTGCCTTGATCGCCATCGTCTTGGCGAGCCCCGGCACGCCCTCGACGAGGAGATGGCCGCGGGCGAGGAGGGCGACCGCCATCCGCTCGAGGAGATGATCCTGGCCGACGATGACCTTCTTCACCTCGTAGAGCAAGCGCTCCATCGGAGCGTCCGGGCGGCCGTTCGAGACGGAATCCATCGACGTCACCTCCTCCAGGTTCACTTCAGTACGGCGGCAGGCCGGCGCCGCCGCCGGCGACATCGATCGGCACGGCGAGGCCGATCCCGATGAAGACGTCCTGCTTGGTCGGGTTGATGAGGGCCGTCACGATGGCGACGACGCGGCCATCGCGATCGAGCAGCGGCCCGCCCGAGTTTCCCGGGTTGACCGCGGCGTCGACCTGGATCAGGCCGTGGTAGACGCGAGTGCCGGCGGGCTCCTGGAACGAGCGGTCGAGGCCCGAAACGACCCCGCTGCTGAGCGAGCCGTACAACCCGAACGGGTTGCCGACGATGTAGGCCTCGCTGCCGATGTGCATCGCGCCCGGGTTGCCGAGCGTGGCCGGGACGAGCGTCGCGGGCGGCGCTTTGGGCGTGAGGACGGCGATGTCCGTCGCCGGATCCTGGCTGGCGATCGTCGCCGTCGACTTCGACCCGTCGGCGAAGGTCAGCCGGATCGCGGTCGCGTCGGCGACGACGTGGAGTGCGGTCAGGACGGAGCCGACAGCGTTGACGACGACGCCGCTGCCCAGCCCGCCCTCGGCCGCACCCTTGGCATCGGTCCCGTCGGTCTCGATGAGGACGAGCGACGGGCGGGCGGCGGCGTAGACGAGCTCGGATCGGGCAGGGCCCGGCGTCTGCGAAGCAAGGGCACTTGCGACTGCCCGGTTCACGTCGCGGATCGACAGCGGCGCTGGGCTGGGCCGCAGCGCGCCGTAGGCCGCGATGGCGATGAACGTGGCGAGGACGCCGGCGACGAACGGTGCGCCACGGCGGACGGCGGATCGTGTCTTGCGGGCCCGCGCTCGCACGCGTTGCCAGCGTCCCGGCGGGGATCCGGGCTCCGGGCGGCGAGTCGTGTCCGGCTGCTCGATCATCGACAGCGGAGACTCCGTGGGTACGCGATGTGCTGGACGGTCGTGGCCACGACGGCGCCTCCGCGGGAGCGTCCCGGTCCCGCCTGAGAAGGGCCTGAGAACGGGGCAACCAACGCCGCACTGAGCGCCGCGCCCTCGACCGTGCCCTGGGTGCCCAGTCTAGACGTGCCGCCCCGATGTGTTCCCGAGCGGGGATGCCGCCCTCATCGGTATCGTTCGACGGAAGCGTTCGCGCGGTTTTCCGCGACGGGCGACACACGGAGGCCTTCGATGTCGCACCTCGACGACTACCTCGCCCGGACCCCGCGATCGCGTGCCCTCTTCGAGCGGGCGACCGCCTCGCTGCCGGGCGGCTCGACCCGGACGACGGTCTACAGCGCGCCCTATCCGCCCTACGCCGCCGCCGCCGCGGGTCTGTCGTTCACCGATGTCGACGGCAACGTCTACCGCGACTTCCTCGGCAACTACACCTCGCTGATCCTCGGCCATGCCCATCCGGCGGTCGTCGCGGCGGTCGAGGCCCAGGTCCGGCGCGGGTCGGCGTTCGCCGCCCCGACCGAGACCGAGGTCGAGCTGGCCGAGGAGCTCCGGCGGCGGGTGCCCTCGGTCGAGCACCTGCGGTTCACCTCGTCCGGCACCGAGGCAACGATGTTCGCGATCCGGGCCGCGCGAGCCTTCACCGGCCGGCCCCTCATCGCGAAGTTCGACCACTCGTACCACGGCACCCACGACCTGGTGATGGCCGGCACGCCGGGCGTGCCCGAGGCGATCGGCGGGCTGATCGTCGAGCTGCCGTGGGGCGACCCCGACGGGATCTCCGCGCTGTTGCGCGGCAGGGAAGGGGAGCTGGCCGCGGTGATCGTCGAGCCGGTCCAGGGCGCGGGAGGCGTTCGTGCCCCGGAGCCCGGGTTCCTCGAATGGCTGCGGGCCCTGTGCGACCGGATCGGCGCGCTGCTGATCTTCGACGAGATCATCTCGTTCCGGATTGCCCCGGGCGGGGCCCAGGAGGTGTACGGCATCCGGCCGGACCTGACGACCCTCGGCAAGATCATCGCCGGTGGCTATCCGCTGGCGGCGTTCGGCGGTCGCGCCGACGTGATGGCGATCTTCGACGCCCGGCGCGGCCGGGCGGTCAGCCATGGTGGGACGTTCAACGGCAACCCGGTTGCCGCCGCCGCCGGGCTCGCGACGTTGCGCGAGCTGACACCGGATGCGTACGTGCGACTCGGCGACCTTGGCCGGCGGCTCTTCGATCGACTGTCGGTGGCGATCGCCGCCGGCGGGCTCGACGCCCGGGCCGTCAACGTCGGGTCGCTGTTCCAGGTGTTCCGGGGCGGGGCCGGTGCCGGCGCCGCGTTCGCGCCGGGCGCCGGCCAGCCGTCAGAGCTCTTCCTGGGGCTGCTGCTCGAGGGCTTCTACCTGGCCCCGCGCGGCATGGGCGCGATCCCGACGGTCGCGACCGAGCAGGACGTCGACGACCTGGCCGATGCGATCACTCGGGTCCTCGGCGCGATCGAGCGGGTCCCCGCGACGGCGGGTGCCGGCAGCTGATGCACGGACGCGCGAGCCCGATCCTGCCCATACGCTCGTGGGGCTGGCATTAGCCGGCGCGGCGAGACGGTTCGCCGGCTCGGTCGTGCCGATATCTGGGTATACACCCATTCTTGATGCTTGGCGGGCCCGCCAGACGAGCCGTTCCGCACGCTAACCGACACGCTCGCTGGCGTATAGGAAACTCCCGGCGGGCACGCGACCGCGCATCGCTCACGGGACCCGCGCCGACCGACGGG
>DATAIW010000303.1:0-4286 GCA_036262455.1 Candidatus Limnocylindrales bacterium
GCGGGGGATCGCGGTGATCAGCGACCTCGTCCTCAACCACACGTCCGACCAGAACCCGTGGTTCACCGATTCGCTGGCCGGGACCGGCCACGAGGACTGGTACATCTGGTCGGCCACGAACCCGGGCTACGGCGGGCCCGACGGCCAGCAGGTCTGGCACCCGGGCGGCAAGCGCTGGTATTACGGCCAGTTCGGGGCCGGCCTGCCAGACCTGAACCTGCGTAACCCGGCGGTGACCGCCGAGATGGAGGCGGTTGCCCGGTTCTGGATCACCACCGTCGGGTTCGACGGCTTCCGTCTCGATGCGATCAAGCACCTGATCGAGGACGGCCAGACCCAGGTCAACACGCCCGAGACCCACGCCTGGCTGCAGGCCTTCCGAACGACGCTGCACGACACCGCCCCGAACGCCCTCCTCGTCGGCGAGGTCTACGACCTGGCGGAGGCCGTCGCCCCGTACGTTCCCGAGGACGTCGACATGGCCTTCGACTTCGGCCTTGCACAGGCGACGATCGACTCGATCCGGCGCGGCGATGCCGGCCCGCTGAACGGAGCGTTCGCCGAGGATGCCCGGCTCTTCCTGCCGGACGAAGGCGCCAGCTTCCTCACGAACCACGATCAGTCGCGGATCGCCAGCCAGCTCCGCGAGGATCCGGCGGCGCTCCGACTCGCCGCCGGTCTCCTCTTCACCGACGCCAGGACGCCGTTCGTGTACTACGGCGAGGAGATCGGGCTGACCGGCGAGAAGCCCGACGAAGAGATCCGGACGCCGCTGGCCTGGACCGGCCAGGCTCCGGCCGCCGGCTTCACGACCGGCACGCCGTGGGAGTCGCTCGCACCCGGCTGGGAGACGCGCAACGTCGCCGCCGAGGCTGCCGATCCGACGTCGCTCCTGTCGGCGTACCGCGACTTGATCCGCCTCCACGACGGCCATCGCGCGCTGTGGGCGGGATCGATCGAACCGCTCCGGGCGTCCGACTCGGCGGTCGCGGCCTGGCTGCGGGTCGGGCAAGGCGAGCAGCTGGCCGTGGTGGCCAACCTGTCGGAGCAGCCCGTGACCGGGGCGACACTCGACCTCGACCGCGGGCCCCTCTGCGGGGAATCGACCGCGCGGGTCCTGTACCAGGGCGGTGTCGCTGATCCGGGCGGGGTCGCGCTGACCCCCGCGGCCATCGACGCCGACGGCGGGTTCCGCAACTGGACGCCGCTGACCGTGCTCCCGGCTCGGAGCATCACCGTCATCTCGCTGGGAGGCTGAACCGCGTGTCCGTCGACGTTCCGGCATGGGCGGCCGATGCCGTCTTCTACCAGGTCTTCCCGGACCGCTTCGCTCGGAGCGGACGGGTCCCCGCGCCCGGTCCGTTCGAAGCGTGGGAGGCACCGCCGACGCACGCTGGCTACAAGGGCGGCGATCTGTACGGCGTCGTCGAGCGGCTCGACGAGCTGGCCGATCTCGGGATCAGCGGGCTGTACCTGAACCCGATCTTCACCGCCGCCTCGAACCACCGCTACAACGCGTCGGACTACCTCACGGTCGATCCGCTGCTCGGTGGGACCGAGGCACTCCGAGCGCTCCTCGACGCTGCCCACGGGCGAGGCATCCGGGTCCTCCTCGACGGCGTCTTCAACCATGCCGGTCGTGGCTTCTTCCCGTTCCAGCACGTCATCGAAGCGGGCGCGGTCTCGCCCTACCGGGACTGGTTCTACCTGGACCCGGACGTCCTGAGTGGGCAACGCGGCATCGACCCGTACCCGACGGGCGATCCCGAGGGGCATCATCTCCGGGCCGGCTACCGTTCGTGGTGGAACTTTCCGTCGTTGCCGAAGCTGCGGGTCGAGCATCCGCCGGTGCGGGAGTTCCTGTTCGGCGTGGCCGAGCACTGGCTCCGCTTCGGGATCGACGGCTGGCGCCTGGACGTCCCCGCCGAGATCGAGGACGAGACCTTCTGGCCAGAGTTCCGGCAGCGGGTCCGGGCGGTCCGGTCCGACGCCTATCTCGTCGGCGAGGTCTGGTCGGAATCGCCCGAGTGGCTGACCGGCAACCGGTTCGACGCGTTGATGAACTACCCACTCGGGCTCGCGATCCTCGGCTTCGCCAGCGCCGGCCAGCTCGACCAGGCCGCGATCGACGGCCAGGCCGACTACAAGCGGTTCCTCCACCCGATGGACGGACCGGCGTTCGGCGACCGACTGCGCCACCTGTTCGCCCTGCACGATCCCGCGACGACCTCGGTCCAGTACAACCTGATCGGCAGCCACGATGCGCCGCGGCCCCGGACGGTCCTCGCCGGGGACATCGCCGCGCTGCGCCTCGCGACCCTGCTCCCGCTCGTCCTCCCCGGGACTCCGGCGATCTACTACGGCGACGAGCTCGGCATGGAGGGCGGACCGGATCCGGACTGCCGGCGGGGCTATCCCGTCACCCCGGACGAGACGGCGCTCACGATGCGGACCTTCGTCCGGTCGGCGGTCCATGCCCGGCGCGACCACGTGGCCCTGCGGCAGGGGACGGTCGCAGTCGCGGCCGCGGGTGGCCAGGCGATCGCTCTCTCTCGCGAGGCCGACGGCGAGCGAGCCCTCGTCGCGATCAACAGCGGCCGCGAGCCGGCTCGACTCGACGTCGATCCCGCGCTGCTCGCGGGCCTGGCGCCGATCGCGCTACCCGAGGTGGCCGCAGGGAGCGTCGTGGGGGGCGGGACGCTCGAGCTTCCGGCGCAGGGCGCCCTGGTCCTGGCCTGAGGCTCGCCCGCGGCGGGACCGCCACGCGGTCGACGTTCCCATACGCCAGTCAAGCTGGCGTATGGCGCGGTCGATCGGGACCCGGGACCGAAGTCACTCCCATACGTCGGCCGGACGAAGCAGATGGGAAGGTTTCAGGGCAGGACAGCGATCCGCCGTTGGCTTGTGCCACCCGGGCTGTCGCATGGGAAGAACCGGGGCGCGGGGGACGAGCCGCGAGCTCAGCCGCCCTGGTTGGCGACGATCGCCGCGCGGGTCGCGGCGCGCTTCTCGGCCGCGGCACCGGCCACCTCGGCGGCGGCCGTGCGAGCGGACGCCGCGGCCGGTAGGTACATCTTCTCGACGTAATCGTGGAGCATCCGGGTCGTCGAGAACCGCCACAGGGCCGACGCCATGGAGCGCCGCATCAGGTCGACCCAGGCCGACGGCAGGCCGCGCTCGTCGCGGTCGTAGTAGCGGGGCACGATCTCGTCCTCGAGGATCCGGTAGAGATCCTGTGCGTCCGACCAGTCCTGGGCTCCGTCGTCGGGGTTCGTCTCCCGATTGCCGATCGCCCAGCCGTTGTCGCCGACCCAGCCCTCGTCCCACCAGCCGTCGAGGACGCTGACGTTGACGGCGCCGTTCATCGCCGCTTTCATCCCGCTCGTCCCCGACGCCTCGAGCGGTCGACGGGGGGTGTTCAGCCAGACGTCGACCCCGGCCACGAGGTAGCGGGCGATCCGGATGTCGTAGTCCTCGAGGATGAACACCCGGCCGCGGAGTCGCTCGGAGCGCGATCGGCCGAAGATCTCCTGGATGACCTGCTGACCGGGCCGGTCGGCGGGATGGGCCTTGCCGGCGAAGACGACCTGGACCGGCCGCTCCTCGTGCCACAGGATGCGGGCCAGTCGATCGAGATCGGAAAAGAGGAGGCCGGCCCGCTTGTAGGTCGCGAACCGTCGGGCGAAGCCGATCGTGAGGATCTCGGGATCGAGCGCGGACTCGACCTCATCGAGGACCGTCGGCGCTTCGCCGTGGCGGGCGAACTGGCTGCGCAGGCGGCGCCGGGCGAAGATCGCGAGCTCGAGCTTCTCGCGCTGGTGGGTCTCCCAGAGGTCCTCGGTCGGGATGTCCGCGAGCTTGTCCCAGAACGGCCCGACCTCGGTCTCCTCGTCGAGGTCGTCGAGATCGGCGTTGAGGTCGCGTGCGAGCGTCTCGCCCATCGCGCTGCCGATCCAGGAGGGGACATGGATGCCGTTCGTGATGCCCCGGATCCGGTGTGGCGCGGTCCCGCTCCAGGTCGCGTCGGCGGTCTGGGCGTGGAGCAGGCTCACCGCGTTCGCGTCGTTGGTGAGCCGGAGGGAGAAGCCGGTCATGTCGAACTCGGAGCGGTCGCCGTCCGGGCCGAGGCCGATGTCGAGGATGCGATCGATCGGGACGCCGCCGGTCCTGGGCCGACCGTCGCCGTCGAGGAGCGGGCCGGCGACGCGGCGGACGAGATCGACTGCAAACCGCTCGTTGCCGGCCGAGACCGGGGTGTGGATCGTGAAGACGCTGTCGCGCGAGAC
>DATAIW010000304.1:0-3124 GCA_036262455.1 Candidatus Limnocylindrales bacterium
TGTCGGAGCTCGCAGCCGCGGGGCTGAGCCGGACCGTCGCCGACATCGCACCCGCCCCGGCGCCCGCACCCGGCGCCGCGGCGAGCGCCTCGCGCGCGATCGCGTCCGCGCGACGGACGGCAGCCTCGAGGTCCGGCGCGCGTTCCGTGCGAGCCAGGCCGGCGGCACGGAACCCGGCCTCGAGGTCCGGGCCGCTCTCGCCGATGAGCACGGCGGCGTAGGCGCGCTCGACGACGACCGGAGCCAGCGCGCCGAGATCGATCCCCTTGGCTCGACCGCCGGCGATCAGGACGATCGGCCGGTCGAAGGCGCGCAGCGCGGCCGCCACCGCGTCGGGCTGGGTCCCCTGCGAGTCGTTGATGAATCGGACGCCGTCGATGACCGCGACCGGCTCGAGCCGATGCTCGACGCCCGTGAATGCCGACGCCGCCGCCCGGATGGCCGTCGGCTCGACCCCGAACAGCAGGCCGACCGCGATCGCCGCGAGGGCGTTGGAAACGTTGTGCGCCCCCGGGATGGCGAGCTCGGCCACGGGCATGATCCGACCGTCCAGGCCGGTCGCGGCGACCCCGCCGCCGCTGAGGGCGAGCCGCTCGACGCCGTCCGCGACGATCCAGCCGTCCACGACTCCGAGACCGCCGGGACGGGGCCGGTCGCGCCGGTAGAGGATCGTCCGCGCCGACCCGATGTCGGCGTACCGGGCGACGACCTGGTCCTGATCGTTGAGGACCAGCGCCCCGTCCCGATCGACGAGCTCCGCCAGGCGCCGCTTGACCCGCCGATAGCCCTCGAGCGACCCGTGTCGGTCGAGATGGTCCGCGGTGACGTTCGTATATACGGCCACGGTCGTGCCGCGCGACAGCGTCGGGAGCTGGAGCTCCGAGAGCTCATCGACGACCCGGTCGTCCGGCACCAACTCGAACAGCCGCTCGACCAGCGGTATCCCGATGTTGCCGCCGAGGACGACCGGGTGGGCCGGATCGGCGGCCAGGATCGCCGCGATCAGCGAGGCGGTCGTGGTCTTGCCCTTCGTCCCCGTCACGCCGACGGTCGGGGCGGGACACAGGCGCAGGAAGAGGTCCGCCTCGGACACCAGCGCGGGGGCGGCGTCGCCGCCGGCGGCACGGGCAGCCACGAGCGCGCGCAGAGCCTCACGCAGGCGCGGCTCGGTCGTCGGGAAGTCGGGCGTGATCGACGGTGACGTCGCGACCAGGTCGGCATCGGCCCAGGTCGTGGCCGGGTCCACATCAGGACCCAGCGCGAGGATCATCCTTCGCTCGCCGAGCGCCGCGATGGCGTCGCCGAGATCCGCCGCGGACCGGCCGTCGTAGATGGTCACGCGGGCGCCGGCATCGGCGAAGAACCGGGCCAGGGCGAGACCGCTTCGGGCGAGACCGAGCACGGTGACCGGCCGGCCATGCAAGGCGCCGGTGCGGATGGCGCCCAGGCTGAGGCGATCGAGGTCGATCGGGCCTATCAGTGTCATCGTCGTCACCGCAGCCGATCCAGCGAGGCCAGGAAGAGCGTGACGCCGAGGAGCGCGGCGAGGATCCCGACGATCCAGAAGCGGATCGTGATCTTCTCCTCGTCCCAGCCGCCCAGCTCGAAATGATGGTGGATCGGGCTCATCCTGAAGAGACGCTTGCCGCCCGACACCTTGAAGTAGCCGACCTGCAGGATGACCGACGACGTCTCGATCACGAAGATGATGCCGATGAGCGGCAGCACGAGGATCTGGCCGGTGATGAGGGCGGTGACGGCCAGGGTCGCCCCTAACGACAGGGCGCCCGAATCCCCGATGAAGATCTGCGCCGGGTGCACGTTGAACCAGAGGAACCCGAGGAGTGCCCCGATGATCAGGGCGCACAGGAGGGCCAGGTTCGGCTGGGCGAACGGCTCGTTGAGCAGGGCGATGAGCATGTACGCGACGAAGGCGATGGCCAGCGTGCCCCCGGACAGCCCATCGAGCCCGTCGGTGATGTTCACGCCGTTGGCGGCCGCCACGATCGCGAAGGTCCCGAAGGCGACATACACCCAGGGGTCGATCGAGACCGGCCCGACGAACGGCACCGGGATCGCCGTGATGTTGTAGGTATCCTGGATCTGCCATGCCGCGACGAAGGCGACGACGGTCAGCCAGATCATCTTCTGTCTGGCGCGGATCCCCTCCCCGGTCTTGGCGTTGAGGTAATCGTCGAATACCCCCAGGGCCCCGACACCGGCAAGCGCGGCCATGGGCGCGAACGTCGCGGAGTCCGGTCCCTGGCGGAGGAAGAAGTAGATGCCCAGGACGACCGCCACGATGAGCAGGCCGCCCATCGTCGGCGTGCCCTCCTTGATGTAGTGGCTCTCCGGGCCCTCCCGGCGGATCTGCTTGCCGAACCCGAGGACGTGCAGGAGCCGGATGTACGGCGACATGAGGATGACGATCAGGGCGAACGCGAGGAGCAGGCCCTGGATGAGTTCGACCGTCATCGCGCGGCACCATCCCCGAGCTCGCGACGCAGGCCGTCGACGACCCGGTCCAGGGCCACGCCGCGGGAAGCTTTGAGAAGGACGACATCGCCGTCGCGCAGCCGTGGCGGGATCGCCTCGAGGGCGACGTCGGCATCGCGGACGCGGACGACCGTGGCCGGGTCCATGCCGGCCGCCCGGGCGCCCTCGGCGATCCCTGCTGCGCCGGACCCGACGACGACGAGCCAGTCCACGGTCCGGGCAGCCGCCTCGCCCACCACGCGGTGGCCCTCGTCGCTGGCATCGCCGAGCTCGAGCATCTCGCCCAGGACCGCCCCGCGGCGGCCGGGCAGGCCAGCCAGCAGGTCCAGCGCGGCGACCATCGACCGGGGCGAGGCGTTGTAGGTGTCATCCACCAGGGTCACGGCCCCGAGACGGACGAGCTGGACACGGTGGGGCGCCGACCAGCCGCCTCCGAGGCCGGCCGCGATCTCATCGGCCGTGACCCTGGTGGATGACACCTACAACGCCTCGCCACGGTCGATGGTCGCCGCGCTGGACCTGCTGGCCGGCCTGCCCGGCCGCCGCGGGGCGGTCCTGGGCGAGATGCTCGAGCTCGGCGATGCCAGCGACGAGGGCCACCGCGTGGTGGGCGAGGCGGCTGCCCGGA
>DATAIW010000305.1:0-9705 GCA_036262455.1 Candidatus Limnocylindrales bacterium
GATGGGATGACCTGGTCACCTGACGGGCGTTTCATTGCGTACCTCGGCCTGCCGGATCGGCCGGAGACCTCGCCGTCGGCCCAAATCAACCCCGCGGTCGGTTCCCCGACTCCTGACCTCTTCCTGATCGGTGCCGACGGACGCGGTGAGCGGAACCTGACCAGCACGCCCGCCTCCGAAAGCCAACCTGAGTGGTCGCCAGACGGTACCTCACTGGCCTTCGTGACCGCTGCGGACGGAGCACCCCAGCGCTTGACGATCATCCACATGAACGGGCCGACCCCGATCGGGCCGACTCTCATCGGCCCCGAGTCCGCGTGGTTCGTGTGGTCCCCGGATGGGGCGGCGCTTCTGTGGCTCGAGGTCCGCGCGCTCGGATCCGAGGCATTTCGGAGCACGATTCAATCGATCGATCGGGACTTTCGCCAGGCGCCGGTGACCCTCCGGACGGTGGACGGCCTGATTGTCTGCACCCCGAGCTGGCAACGGCTCGAACCGTGAGGGATCCCGGAGATGCATTCCCGGATCTCGCCTGCGGCATCCGCCGCCCAGTGGAGAAACTGATGCCGAAGCTCGTTCGCGCGACCACCTATCTGGCCGCCGCCCTTGTCGTCGCCGCATGCTCCAGCGGGTCCCCGGCCGCTCGGCCTTCGTCGTCGCCCGCGTCGGCTGCGTCGCCGCCTGCGTCAACCGTCGCCGCCACAGCGCCTTTGATTCCGGCTCCGTCCGTGGCGCCGAGTGCGGCAGCGAGCCCCACGGTGTTCACCTCGAAGACCTACGGCTACTCTGTGATGTTGCCCGCGGGCTGGACCGGCGTTCAGGCCACGGCCGTCTGGAACGGCACGGGGGCACCGGGAAGCGACACTCCCGAAGGCGACAGATTCCTCGGCCCCGCCGCCCCAAGTTCGTGGGCGCTGGTGACGCCCAAGTCGAAGGATCTGGCGGGCTACGCGAAAGAGTGGGTTGACGCCACTGCCAAATACCACGGCGACACGTGCACTGCGCCACCGGAGGCAGTGGATCCGATCATGATCGGGAGCGAGCCGGCGACGCTCTTGAGCTTCAACTGCGGGATCCTCATCAACGGAGCCGTCACGGTCCACAAGGGCATCGGCTACCAGTTCGGGTTCCGCGACCCCTCCGTGCAGGCCGCCACGGATCCGGCCGATCGCATGACGTTTCTGGAGCTTCTCAGATCGGTCCAGTTTCCGGATTGACCGCGCCATGTCCGAGCCGTTTGGCCGGACTCCAGCAGCGCGCTGGGGTCTCGCCGATCGGGTGGCTGCTACCATCCGGACCATGCTCGACCACGAAGAGAAGTTCCTGTTCAAGGAGGAGATCCTCCACCTCGCGAACGCGGTGGCGGAGCCCGGCACCCTCGACAATGTCGAGGACCTCCTGACCGACGTCATCACGAGCCCGCGCTTCGACTCCGAGGTGTTCACGCTCGAGCGCAGCCTCCAGGTGATGCTCGGCCCGCGAGCGGGCACGACCCTCGTCGGGCTGCTGACCGTCGCGCCGGAGGTCTTCGAGGAGGTCGCCGAGGTGCGCATCCCGTCGGAGGTCCACGAGCGGCTCGTCGCCTGGCGGGCGCGCTTCGGGCTCGCGATCGACAACGCCCTGAACTTCCTGAACAACCCCGACGGGATCCAGGGCCACAACTTCGCGACCCAGGTCGCCCACGTCGAGGAGCGGCGCGTCCTCCAGGGCCGCCTGACGCTCGTCCGCTACAACAACGAGCCGCAGTTCTTCCAGGCCGACGCGAGCGTGTTCCTCGGGCTCGTGACCGACGTCATGGAGCGGCTCGGGCCGTATCTCGAACCGGACGCGGTCGATGCCGAGACGCTGTCGCGACTCCGCGACGCGGTCGCCCTCATCGAGCGCAAGACGGCCAGTCGCGGTTGACGTGGACGACCGCGGGCGCGCGCCCCGTCGTCAGTCCATGACGAGTCCGAGCTCCAACTGCGACATCTGCCGCGGCGAGGCCTTCGATGCCGAGTTCGGTCGCACGCTTGTCTGGCAGGACCACCTGTGGCGGCTGTCGACGAGCATCCGCGGACCGGTCGTCGGCTTTTCGTACCTCGAGCCGCGTCGCCACATCGCCCACATCACGGACCTCGACGGGTCCGAGGCCGCGACCTTCGGATCGGTGCTGGCGAAGGTGACCACGCTGCTCCGCGGCGAGGCCGGGGCGGAGCTGGTCTACGCGATGATCTTCGGCGAACGCGTCGCCCACCTCCACGTGAACCTGGCCCCGCATCGAGCGGGCGACGCGTTGACCGGCGGCGCCGGCATCGTCAACCTGGCCGCGCCCGCCCCAACCCCGGGCGCGCAGCAGGCGTTCGTCGACCGCCTCCGCGTCGCCGCGGCGTCGCTCTGACCGTGCGCCAGTCCTCGGGCCGGCTTCGCGGAGCTCAGCCTTGAACCTCGGAGAGCGAGAGCCGGAAGGCCGCCCATGCGTCAGCTTTATCTAGCAGCCACAGGCCAGAACCGGGGCAAGACGACCGCCTCGCTCGGGCTGTTCGACGGCTTCCTGCGGGCAGGCCTGCGGACCGCGTTCATGAAGCCGGTCGGCCAGCGGACCGTCATCGACCACGGTCAGCCGGCCGACGAGGACGCGGTCCTCATGCACGAGATCTTCCCGCTCGCCGCCGACTACGGCGCGATGAGCCCGGTCCATATTCCCCGCGGCTTCACGAAGGCGTACATCGCCGGAGAGGTCGTCGAGGACCTCGGGGCGCGGATCGTCGCCGCCCGCGATACCTTCCGGGCCGATCACGACATCCTCCTGATCGAAGGCACCGGCCATGCCGGCGTCGGGGCGGTCATCGGGCTCTCCAACGCGGTCGTCGCGTCGATGCTCGGCGCGCCGGCGATCATCGTGAGCGAGGGCGGCGTCGGTCGGCCGATCGACGAGATCGTCCTCAATGCTTCGCTGTTCGCGGCCCACGGCGTGTCGGTCGCCGGGGCGATCGTCAACAAGGTCGATCTCGACGCCCAACCGGGCATCGAGCAGGTCCTCGAGCGCGGCCTCGCGCTCCACGGCATCCGCCTCCTCGGCGTCCTGCCGGTCCGGCCGATCCTGTCGAACCCGACCCTCGGGATGGTCCTCGAAGGCGTCGGCGGCGAGACGATCCATGCCGGACCGGATCTCGATCGGGTGATCGACGGCGTCGCGATCGGGGCGATGGAACCGAGCCACATGCTCCAGCGCGTCGGGCGGGGCACGCTCGTCATCGTCCCCGGCGACCGCGAAGACGTGATCCTGACCCTGACGACGGCCCATCTCGCCCGTCGCTTCCGGATCGCCGGCGCGACCGAGGCGGCCCGGATCGCCCAGATCGCCGCCGAGGCGACGAACGAGCGGACCGCCAACGTCGTGGGCCACGAGGGCGCCGCCATCGGGCTCATCCTGACCGGTGGCTACCGGCCGCGCGACGCCGTCCTCGCGGCGATCCGCCAGGCCGATCTCTTCGCGACGATCGTCCCGGAGGACACCTATGTCGTCGCGTCAGAGGTCCACGACCTGCTCGTCAAGACGCATCCGGCCGACCACGAGAAGATCTCGCTGATCAAGGCGCTCGTGGCGGAGCATCTCGACATCGACCGGATCCTGGCGGTCGCCACCGAAGTGCCGACCGCCTGAGCCGGCGACGATCGGCCCGCGCCTCGGCCGTCCGCCTGTGCCCCTGGCGTGCAACCGGACGATCGGCCCGCGCCTCGACGGTCCGCATGTGCCTATGGAGCACAGTCCGGCTCGCTCGACTCAGGCCTCGCGGAGCGTCGTTTCCCGTCGCCCGATCAGCCAGCGGGTCAGCCGGTACAGCTGCCAGCTCACGAACAGGACGATGAGGCCGCCGATCGCGAGCGGCAGGCCGACGATCGCGAGCCAGATCCCGATCGAGGTCGTCGTCTGGCCGATCCTGACGAGCTTGCCGCTCGCCCGAGCCACGTCGTCACCGGGATCCCAGCCGTTCGCCGGCACGGGCGTGGCGGTCGGCGAGGGCACGACCGGCAACCGGTAGGTGACGGCGAGGCTGCCATACGCCGCCCGATCGACGAGATGCTCCTTGTCGGCCACGAGCTTCTCGATGTCGCCGCGGGTCGCGGTCAGCTGCTCCTGGACGTCGAGGACGTCGCTGATCTTCGTCGCCTTCGCCATGATTGCCTGGAGGGCGGCCTCGGTCGCGCGGAGGTTGGCGATCCGGGCCGCGAGATCGACGACCTGCCCGGTGACCTCCTCGGTCTTGACCAGCTCCTTGACGACGGTCGAGGCGAGCCCGCGCAGGGCGCTCAAGGTGGACGACCAGGCGGCGCTCGGGATCCGGTAGGTCACCTGGGCCGACTCGCTGCCGTTTGCGGCCGTCCGGTTCGAGCCGCTGATGTAGCCGCCCGCGCGGGCGACCGCGGCATCCCCGTCGCGGAGGGCAGCGCCGAGATCGGCCACCTTCAGCTCGAGCTCGCCGGTGCGGACGATGAGGAGGGTCGGAACCGTTGCGGCGGCGTCCGCGACCTGCCCCCCGTTCGCTGAGCCAACCGCGGGATCGGAGCCCGAGCCCGTCGAGCCCGTCGTGTCACCGTCCGTCGTCTCGCCCGAGTCACCCCGGCCCGCGCCCGTGTTATTGATCGAGGATCCGACCGTCGAGAGGATCCGCGCTGTCTGGCCGCCCAGGAAGACGGTCGAGGACAGGACCGCTCCGCCGATCAGCAGCGCGGCGACGGCCAGGAGGGCTCGGCGATTCGGGGCTTCATCCATGGGCCGATCGTCGACGGTGGCGGCGCGCTCGACCAGCGATGAAACCCCTCAACGCGCGGGCCGGGACGCCCCAGCCGGCCGACCGTCAGGCGGGCAAGCGGTCGACGCGGCGCCGTCGACCGACCGCCAGGCCAGCCGCGACGGCGAGACCGATGGCCAGGCCAACGACGACTGGCACCCGCGGATCCAGCTCGCTCGGACCGGCCGGCGCGGTCGATGGGGCGGACGTCGTCGTCGCCGGATCCGCGGCGGGCTTCGAGCCGGGCCCCGGGTCGAAGCGCGGCTGGACCGCAACGGGAGCGGTCCCCGCGACGAGGACCCCGTCATACGTCCAGATCATGTCCGAATCCACGGTCCCGCCCGAGGCATCGGTCGCGGACCCGTGGAGGCCGAACTCGGCGCGGGCGGCCCCACCGGCCGGGATCGCGATCATCGCCTTGTAGGTTCCCTTCGTCGACTGCTCGGCACCGGCCGCCTCGGTCATCGCACCGGTCGGCCCGTACAGCCGGAAGAACACGTCCGACCCGCGCAGTGGCTGCGCGCCGCTGTCGCTGACGGTGGCCAGGATGAAGACGACCGGGACGACGTCGCCGGGCCGGGCATCACCCGGGATCGGCGCGACCAGGGTGACCTCGACGCCTTCCTTGGCCAGTGCGGCCGGCGCGCCGAGGGAGAGCAGCAGGGCGAGCCCCGCAACGAAACCGGCCAGACGGCGGGCGAATGAGGGGTGCATCGGGGCCTCCGACCTCGTGATGATGGTGGTGCCCTCCCTACACCGGTCCACGACTGGTGGTTCCACGGGTCTTGCCGTCGTCGATCGATTCGTTGTCGATCAGGCGGGTCGATCCGAAATGGACGGCAAGGGACAGGAGCGCGGGCTCTCTGTCGGCGAGATGGTCGAGCTCGGCGAGAGTTCGCTCGTCGGCGACGCTGACGTAGGCGGGGGTGGCGAGCGATTCGGTGGCCAGGACCTCGGCCATCGCCGCGCGCAACGCGTCCGCGGATCGCTCCCCGGATTCCCAGCGGGCCCGGGCCGCGAGCAGCGCCCGACGCAGGACGGGTGCGGCGGCGCGTTCTGCAGGGGAGAGGTGGACGTTGCGTGACGAGAGGGCCAGCCCGTCGGGCTCGCGCACGGTCGGGCAGGCGATCACCTCGATCGGGATGGCCAGGTCGCGAGCCATCTGGCGGATCACCATCGCCTGCTGGGCGTCCTTCTGGCCGAAATAGGCGCGATCGGCTCCGATCAGGTCGAACAGGATCGCGACCACGGTCGCGACCCCGTCGAAATGGCCGGGCCGCGCGGCGCCCTCGAGCGGCCGGGCGACGGCCCCGACGGTCACGATCGTGTCGAAGCCCGGCGGATAGACCTCATCGACGCCCGGCGCGAACACGATGTCGATGCCTTCCTCGGCGCAGATGGCCAGGTCGCGCGCCTCGTTCCGCGGATAGCGCTGGTAGTCGGCCGCCTCGTTGAATTGGCGCGGGTTGACGAAGATCGTCGCGATCGTCGTCGCGTTGTCCCGACGGGCGCGCTGCATCAGGGAGCGGTGCCCGGCGTGCAGCCAGCCCATCGTCGGGACCAGCCCAAGCGGGCGACCGGCCGTGGTGAGGGCGTCGCGGAGGGCGGCTCGCGTCCGCACGACCGGCATCGTCGCTCGGCCTTCGGTGGTCGTCACCTGCTGAGGCTACGGCATCGGGACCGGGGCGCGCCAAGACGGCGAGGGCCCGCCGCCCGAGGGAGGTCGATCAAAGGTTGCGATCGAGCGGAATTCCTCGGGCCGATGGCTTCGCGGAGCTCAGCCTCGGACCTCGGAGGGTCACGATGATGCGGGTCGCCTCACAGGTCACGATCGAGCGGGATTCCTTCGGGCATGACCTCCATGCCGCGATCGGAGGCGCCGCGGCCGAGCACCTCGTCGAGGACCACGTCGTCCATCCGGACGGTCTGCTCCGGACCCGGGAATGTGCCCGCGGCCACGTCCTCGGCATAGGCCTTCGCGGCCGCGAGGATCGTGCCGCGCAGGTCGGCGTACGGCTTCGAATGCTTCGGGTGCCACGTCTCGATCCCGAGCAGGTCCGTGATCACCTGGACCTGGCCGCTGCAGCCGGCGCCGGCCCCGATCCCGATCGTCGGGATCCGGAGGCGGTCGGTGATCGCGCCGGCCAGCTGCTCGGGGACGAGCTCGAGAACGACCGCGAAGGCGCCGGCCTCCTGGACCGCGAGTGCGTCGTGGAGCAGCGTCCGGGCCTGCTCCCGGTTCTTGCCGAGGACCCGGACCTTGCCCGTCGCGTTGGCGGCCTGCGGCGTCCAGCCGATGTGACCCATCGTCGGGATCCCGGCCTTGACGATCGCCTCGATCGTCCGCGCGGTCCGGACGCCGCCCTCGAGCTTCACGGCCTGGGCGCCCGCCCCGGAGAGGAAGCGCCCGGCGTTGGCGACGGCGGCGTCCGCAGTCGCATAGCTCAGGAACGGCATGTCGCCGACGACGAGGGCGCGCTTCGCCCCGCGGGTCACGGCCGCGGTGTGATGGAGCATGTCGGCCATCGAGACCGGGATCTCGTTCTCGTAGCCGAGCATCGCCCGGCCGAGCGAATCGCCGACGAGCAGAAGCGGGATGCCGGCCTCGTCGAGGAGCTTCGCGGTCGGGTAGTCGTAGGCGGTCAGCATCGCGATCCGCTGCCCGTCGGCATGGAGCTTGGCGATGTCGCCGACGGTCAGGCGACGAACGATCTCGGAGGTGGCACTCACGCGATGGTCTCCTGCGTCACGGGTCCAGTCTGCGCGGCGGCGTCGCGCGCGTCCAGCGCCGCGACGACGCGGTCGAGGATCTCGTCGGCCACGTCCCGCTTCGAGCGCAACGGCAGGTCGACATGCTCGCCGTCCGCCGAGAGGATCCAGACGTGGTTCGTGTCGGTCCCGAACCCGGAGCCCTCCTCGGCGACGTCGTTCGCGACCAGGAAGTCGACGCCCTTCCGATGCAGCTTGTCCGCGGCCCGATCGAGCGAGCCGGTCTCCGCCGCGAACCCGACGAGGATCGGCCGGGTCGGGTCGCCGACCGGCGGAACCGCGGCGGCCACTCCAGCGAGGATGTCCTCGGTCGGCTCCAGCTCGAGGGTCAGCCCCATTTCGCGGCCGAGCTTCGTGGCGGCCGTCTGGCGCGGCCGGAAATCGGCGACCGCGGCGGCCATGATCAGGGCGTCGGCCTCGGCGACCGCGGCCCGGACGAGACCACCCATCTCGGCGGTGGTCTCGGCCTTGAAGACGAGCATCCTCGAGCTCGACGGCAAGGCGACGCTGATCTGGCCGATGACGAGACTGACCCGGGCCCCGCGATCGAGCGCCGCCTGGGCCAGGGCGACCCCCATCTTGCCGGTCGAGCGATTGCCGATGAACCGGACCGGGTCGATCGGCTCGGCGGTGCCGCCGGCGCTGATCACGAGGTGGCGGCCCTCGAGGTCCGCGTCATGGGCCTCGGCAACGACGGGCGGGCGGTCGGTCGGGTCGGGCGCCCGGACGGGCCGGTCCGCCACCGCCGCCACCACCGCATCGACGATCGCCGCCGTTTCCGCCAGCCGGCCCCGACCGCTCTGGCCGCTGGCGAGCGGGCCCGCCTCGGGCTCGACGATCCGGTAGCCGAACACGTCGCGGAGGCGGGCGACGTTCGCCCGGGTCGCAGGGTGGTCGTACATCTCGCCGTCCATCGCCGGGGCCACGACGATCGGGGCGGCCGTCGCGAGGCAGGCGGCCGTGACCGCGTCGCCGGCGAGGCCCGTCGCCATCGCGGCGAGCCAGTGGGCGGTGGCCGGGGCAATGACGATCGCGTCGGCGCTGTCGGCGATCACGATGTGGCCGATCCGCTGATCCTCGAGGAGGCCGCCGCCGACATCGGTCTCGACCGGGTGCCGGGTCAGCGCCGCGAACGTCAGCTCGCCGACGAAGCGCGTCGCGGTCGGGGTCATCAGGACGACGACGTCGGCGCCCTCGTCGCGCAGGCGGCGAACGAGATCGGCGGCCTTGTAGGCGGCGATCGAGCCCGTGACGCCGACCGCGATCAGGCGGCCGGCCAGGCGGCCGTCGGCGCCCTCCTGCTCGGCGCCGTCGATTGGCGCACCCGGGTTCATGTCGCCAGCCCGAGCTCGAGCGGCTGTCCGCCGCCGACCTCGGCGTGGAGGATGGCGAGGCCTTTGAGCGTCAGGTCCGGGTCGATCGCGTCGACACCGACGAGGGCCCGTGCCCACGGTGCCGCCGACAGGCCGCCGGTCAGGATCACCCGGACGTCGCCGGGCTCCACGCCGGCCGCTTCCGCAAGCTCGCCGCGGATCCGCGCGATCAGCCCATCGGCGAGGGCCTGGTAGCCGAAGATCGTGCCGCTCTGGATTGCGCTCACGGTGTCGCGGCCGATCGCCCGGTCGGGCGCTCGCAGCTCGACCCGTGGCAGCCTGGCGGTCCGTGCCGCGAGCGCCTCGAGGCCCAGCTCCAGGCCGGGCGCGATCGCCCCGCCGACGAACGCCCCATCGGCGGCCACGCAATCGATCGTCGTGGCCGTCCCGAAGTCGGCAACCACCGCCGGCGTGCCGTGGATCCGGGCCGCGGCGAGGGCGTTGACCAGGCGGTCGGCTCCGACCTCGGCCGGCCGGTCGACCCGGATCGCGATCGGGATCGTGCCGACGGCCGCAACGAGCATCGGCCGTTCGCGGCGCTCGGCGACGGTCTCGAGGGCGGCGGTCAGCGCCGGGACGACCGAGCAACAGGCGATCGCGGAGACGTCCGCAAAGGACGCGTCGTCGAGGTGGAGCAGCGCGTCGAGCAGGTGCTCGAGCTCGTCGGCGGACGCCCGGGGATCGGTCGCGGCCCGGCGGGTGGCGGCGAGAGACCCGTTCCGGAACAGGCCGGTCGTCACGTTCGTGTTGCCGATGTCCACTGCGAGCAGCATGCGTCGATGATACGG
>DATAIW010000306.1:0-13312 GCA_036262455.1 Candidatus Limnocylindrales bacterium
CGCGCGGATCCTGATTTGCCCAAGGCGCGGTCGACGCGTCAGGGGACACCTGGGACTTCGGAGACCATGATTCTGCGGATGCTTTGGCACGGCACCAGATGTGGGGTCAGCCCCTGTGTACAGCGCATGCAGGCGCAAGGAACTCGTGTTACTCGGACTTCGACGCCCGCTCTGGCCGCCGCGTTCGCGTCTGGTCGCCGATGACGGGCCACGCGCTTTCAGCCAACGACGGAGATTCCGCCGCAGTTCGCCAAGAGGGTCGGGTCTGTAGCTCCACAAGTACGATTTCGCCAATTCGGGAACGGACTTTGACGCCGCAATCTCCGTCCATGCGGCGTCCGTCACGCCGTCTGTTCGAGATCGCCGCCGCGGTCGCGGGCGACGGAGACGTAACCGCCCTGTCACCTCCTCCTCCTCCTCCCGCGGCGTCGCGGGTCTGCCAACGACGTGGTCAAGCCGCGAGCTCGGACTTCAGGCGGTGTGGCCATCTCGCTCTTCCTCGGCGGCTGGCTCGTGATGGTCGCGGCGATGATGCTGCCTGCCTCGCTGCCGACGATCCGCCAGATCGAAGGCGTGGCGGCCGCGTTCACCCGGCCGCGTCGCGTTCCGGCTTCGTTCCTCGTGGCATTCGCCGCTGTCTGGGCGCTGTTCGGGTTGGCGGCCTTCCTGGGCGACATGGTCGTCCATCACGTCGTCGATACGACGCCCTGGCTGGGGGAGCGTCCGTACCTGATCGAGGCCGCGATCCTCGCCCTCGCCGGCCTCTACCAGTTCGCGCCGCTCAAGCGGCGGACGCTCGGCGAGTGTCGGGACCCCGGCGCCCTCGTGTCGGCCGCAGCGTTGGCCCGGGGTGCGGCCCGGCTCGGCCTCCGCCATGGGCTGGCCTGCCTCGGGACCTCCTGGGCGCTCATGCTCGTGATGTTCGGCGAGGGCTTCGGCGGACTGGGCTGGATGGTCGTCCTGACCGCGGTCATGGTCGACGAGACGACTGGACGACGCGGCCATCGAACCGCGACGGTCGCCGGCATCGTGCTCCTCATTGCCGCGCTGTCCGTGCTGTCGAGCGGGACGGCCCATTCCGCTGCCGCTGGCTCGACTCGGGGTGCGGGCATGGGTTCGGCTCCGCTCGCCGCTTCGGCGACAATGGGGGCATGAACGCACCAGTCCAGCTCGCGATCCGCTTCCTCCTCGAGCTCGCCGCGGTCGTGGCCGCCGGTGTCGTCGGCGCCTCGATCGGCTCGCCGCCGTTCGGACTCGTCGGCGGGATCGCGCTTGCCGCCGTCTTCGTCGTCGCCTGGGGGCTGTTCCTCGCCCCGAAGGCCCGCTTCCCCCAGCCGGCGACGGTCCGACTCATGGTCGGGACGCTCGTCATGGAGGTGCCGGCGATCGGACTGGCGATCGTCGGCTCGACGTTGGCCGGCGCGGTCCTCGCCGCGGCCATCCTCGCCAACGCCGTCGCGCTGGCGGCCACGGGCGCGACCGACGCCGAGGCGTTGTTCCGATGACGCGCCCGTTGCGAGTCGGGATCCAGCTGCCGGAGGTCGAGCGGGAGGTTCGCTGGCCGGAGCTCGTCGATCTGGCGCGGACCATCGAGGACGCCGGTTTCGACGCGATCTGGGTCGGCGGGCATCTCCTCTATCGCTGGCCGGACCGACCGTCCCGTGGCCCGTGGGAGGCCTGGACGATGATGGCCGGACTGGCCGCCGCCACGAGCCGTGTGAGCATCGGCCCGCTCGTCGCATGCACGAACTTCCACAACCCGGCCCTCCTCGCCAAGCAGGCTGCGACCGTCGACGAGATTGCCGGGGGCCGGTTCGTGCTCGGACTCGGCGCCGGCTGGAACGTGACCGAGTTCGGGGCGTTCGGCTTCGCGTACGACCATCGGGTCGACCGGTTCGAGGAGGCGTTCACGATCATCCGGACCCTGCTCCAGGAGGGCCAGGTCGACTTCGATGGCCGCTTCTACCACGCCCGCGACTGCGAGCTGCTGCCGCGACCGCGGCCGGGCGGGCCGCCGCTCCTGATCGGGTCGAACGGGCCGCGGATGCTGCGGATCGCCGCGCCGCACGTCCAGGCGTGGAACACCTGGTACGCCGACACGGACAACACGCCCGATGGCGTCGCCCCGCTCGGCGAGATCGTCGACGCCGCCTGTCGCGATGTCGGGCGTGACCCGGCCGCGATCGCCCGGACCGTCGCCGTCCATGTCCGCATGCCCGGCGGTCAGGGCCGGACGATGGGCGGCACGACGACGACCGAGCGGGTCGTGCCTCTCGAGGGCTCGCCGGAGGCCATCGCCGACGGCCTCCGGGCGTACGCCGCGGTCGGTGTGAGCGAGGTCCAGGTCGTCCTCGACCCCATCGATCGGCCGTCAGTCGAGCGATTCGCAGCGGTCCTTCCGATCCTCGATCGAGGCTGATCGCCGCACGGTCCCAGCGCGAAGGTACTTCTGTCAGGGGTTCATTCGCTGCGAAGGTCGTGCTAGCATCCCGCCGGCGATGCGACATTCGAATCATGCCGGCCGGGGGCGCCGACTGCCGATCTGGGCAGCCGGCCTCTTCGCCGTGATCGTCGCCGGCTGTGGCGTGTCCGCCGATGGTTCGGCTCCGCCCTCGGCCGCCCCTACGCCGGTCGTGACCCCGGATCCTCATCTCAAGGAGCCGGTCGCCGCCGACGACATCTACAGGGACATCGGTCGCGGCGGAGTCAAGATCAGCTCGGTCAACGCCAACCTCGGCCAGGGCAACCCGGACATCATCAAGCAGATCAATGCCGATCTCGGCGGCTGGCCTCTGCGCATCGTCGAGTACCGCTCGTCGGCCGTCCTGACGAGGGCGCTGGCCTGGACGCCCGGCGAGGCGCCCGGTGGCGACGAGGCTCCCTACGCGTTCGCCGGGCTGAACATCCTGATCACGTTCGGCCCGATCAGCGCCCGCGCGCCGTCGGTTCCAGAGCCTGTTCGCGCGCGGGCCGCCGCGGCGCTCGTCGCCGTCCTCGACCCGCTGCTCTGGCCGCTCGCCCAGCGGTCCGTCGCGGCGATCCCGAGCCGGACCCCCAGTCCGGTGGCGACGCCGACGCCGACCGCCAAGCCGACCGTCAAGCCGACCGCCAGGCCGACCGCCAAGCCGACCGCCAAGCCGACCAAGAAACCATGACCACGGCGCGCCGCCAGGGCGGTCGGCCAGGCGAGGATGTGTCCGACCTCGACAAGCGAATCATCGAGCACCTCCAGCAGGACGGTCGCCGGCCGTTCACCCAGATCGCCCTCGAGCTCGGCGTGTCGGAGGCGGCCGTCCGCGCCCGCACGAACCGACTCGTCGAGCGTGGGATCCTCCAGGTCGTCGGCGTGACCGATCCGCTCAAGCTCGGCTTCCAGCAGATGGCGATGATCGGGATCCGCTGCGAGGCGGACCACCTCATGGATGTCGCCGCCAAGTGCGCTGAGATGCCCGAGGTCGACTATGTCGTGATCACCGCGGGCACGTACGACATCCTGATCGAGACCGTCTGCGAGGACAACGAGGGCCTGCTCCGCTTCCTCGCCGAGCGTCTCCGCACGATCGAGGGTGTCCGCGACACCGAGACGTTCGTGTACCTGCGGATGGTCAAGCAGTCGTACCAGTGGGGCACCCGCTAGGAGCCGGTGCGCCGCGGCACCCACAATCCCCGTTCGACCGCGGGCTCCGACGGCACGAACGACGGCTGGAGGACGTCCGACCGGCTACGATGCGGCCAACGCGGGGCGTCCGCCCCGGCGCGTCATGACGAGGTCCGAGCGTGCCGGTCGAACCGGTCCAGGCCCAGACGCTGATCCTGCTCGCGGTCGTCGCCAACCTCCTGGTCATGGCCGCGGTCGTCGTTCCGCCACTGCTTGGGCGGCGCGGACCGCTCCAGACCGGGTCCGGCGCCGGGAACGCCGGTGAGCGCAAGACAGCCGAGCTTGCCGCCGTCCTCGGCGAGGCCGGCGACGTCGACCTCACCGACATCGGTGTCGTGCCGCCGGGCGCCTACGACCGCGTCGTCCGGATCGTGTCGTGGGTCTTCATCCTGGCGACCTCGACGATCGTCGCGGTCACCGGGCTGTGGCGCGAGACCCAGCCAGCGGTCTTCGCCCTCCTCGCCGCCGCGGGCCTGTTCGTCCTGGTCGTCCACGACCTCCTCCCGCCGGGCGCGCTCGGGACGGCCAAGTTCGTCCTCGAAGGCAGCGTGGCCGTGACATTCGCGACGCTCCTCGTGGTCCTGACCGGTCGCGAGGCGAGCCCGTTCTTCTTCACGTTCCCGCTCATCGTCGGCGGCGCAGCGCTCGTGGTGACGCCACGGGTGACCTTCGCGCTTGCGGCGGCAGCGTCGACCGCGTACATCGTCGCGATCGCGCCACCGGGCTCCGGCGGCCTGCCACCGATGACCGTCGCGATTGTCGGGATCAACATCACCGCTCTGATCCTGCTCGCGTATGTCGCGATGGTCATCGCCCGCGAGCAGCGGCGGGCGCGCGACGCGGCGATCCGGCTCTCGACGATCGACAACCTGACCGGGCTCTTCAACCGGACGTTCTTTTTCGCAGCCGTCGAGCGCGAGATCGCCCGGAGCGCGCGGTCGGGTCGCGGCTTCTGCCTGCTGATGATGGATCTCGACGAGCTCAAGCAGATCAACGACCGCAATGGCCACTTTTTCGGCGATCGCGTGCTCCGCGGCGTCGGCGAGGTGATCCGGTCCGGTGGCCGGCGGATCGACACGTCCGCCCGCTATGGAGGCGACGAGTTCGTGGTCCTCCTGCCCGAGACCGATCCGACCGGCGCCTTCGTCCTCGCCGAGAAGATCCGGCTCGGTGTCGCGGACCTGCGCGTCGATGTCGCCGGTTCGATGATCCAGCCGTCGATCTCGATCGGGGTTGTCAGCTACCCCGAGGACGGCCGGACCAGCGACGAGCTGATGATCACCGCCGACACCTCGATGTACCGCTCGAAGCACGCCGGGAAGAACCGGGTGACGGGCGTCCCGCACGTCTCGGGGGTCCCGGTCATGGACGAGACGGTCGTCAGTCCGCGCGCCGGCGAGGAGCTGGTGGCGGTCGCTGGCAAGCCGAGCAAGCCTCGCCGGAAGCCGGCCGACAAGTCGGTGTAGGATCGGGCATGGCCGATCCCCGGCACCCGCACCACGCCACCGCCGACGACGTCACGCCCCGCGGCTTCGCGACCCGGGCGATCCAGGCCGCCCATCGGCTGCCGGTCGTCGACCAGGCGCCGACCTCGGTGCCGATCTATCAGACGGTCACCTTCTCGGCGGCCGACGCCGAAGAATTGGGCGCCGTCGCCAACCGCGAGGTGCCGGGTTATGCCTACGGCCGCCTCGACAACCCGACGGTCGTCGCGTTCGCAGCCGCGGTCGCCGAGCTCGAGGGCGCCGAGGCCGGCTTCGCCTTCGCGTCCGGGATGGGCGCGATCCACGCGGCGCTCGGAACGGTGCTGTCGGCCGGCGACCGGGTCGTCGCGACGCAGGCCTCGTACGGCACGACTCGCGCCCAGCTGACCGGCGTCTTCGGGCGCCTGGGGGTGACGACCGAGTTCGTCGACGTGACCGACCTCGCGGCCGTCGCGGTCGCGCTCGCGGTGGCGCCGACACGCGTCCTCTACGCCGAGACGATCGCCAACCCGACAATCGTCGTCGCGGACCATGTCGCCCTCGCCGATCTCGCTCACCGGTTCGGGGCGCTGTACATCGTCGACAACACGTTCGCCTCGCCCTATCTCTGCCGGCCGGCCGAGCTCGGCGCGGACCTCGTCGTCGAGTCGGCCACGAAATACCTCGCCGGCCACAGCGACGTCATGGCCGGCGTCGTCGCCGGGGCCACGAGCCTCGTCCACCGCGTCCGCGACTTCCAGGTCGACACCGGCGCCAGCCTCGATCCGCACGCCGCCTTCCTGGCGATGCGCGGGCTCTCGACGCTGGCCCTCCGGATGGATCGCCACTCGACCACCGCAGCCTCGCTGGGGGCGTGGCTCGAGGCGCAGCCCGGCGTCAGCCGCGTCTGGTACCCGACCCTGCCCACGCATCCGCAGCATGAGGTGGCCATGCGCCAGCTGGCACGCGGTGGCGGAATGCTGGCTTTCGAGCTGGCCGGCGGACGCGCGGCGGGGGCGGCCTTCATCGACACCCTGACGATCCCGGTCCGGACCGCTTCGCTCGGCAGCGTCTTCACGATCGTCAGCCACCCGCCCTCGACGACCCACCGCCAGCTCAACGACGCCGCGCTCGCGGCCGCCGGGATCACGGCCGGGCTCCTGCGCTGTTCGGTCGGTCTCGAGGACCTCGACGATCTCGTGGCCGACTTCGCGCGAGCCCTCGAGGCGGCCCGGTCCGCCGGGGATCTCGCCGCTGCGGCAACCGCCAACGCCGGTGAAGCGTCCATGGTCCGGGCCGGCGAGCCCGAGCCGGCCGAACCGACCCCCGTCTGACCTTTCCGGAGGATCACCCGATCGCCAGCCCGGTGACGACGTGGGCCGAGACGGCCCGGCCGCCCACGCCCGACGTGTTCGAGCGGATCGGCCGCGCCATCCTGCGCCTGTTCACCTCGGTCGACTTCGCGGTCGTCCAGATCATCGGCCTGTCGCTGCTGGCGCTCGTCGGGATGACGATCAAGCAGCTCCCGACCTTCGCGCTCCGTTCTGCGGGCGACTATGCGAATGCGATGGCCGACCTCCACGCCCGGTACGACCCAGCGTTCGGCCGGGGGATCGTCGACGCGCTCGAGCGGCTCCAGCTGTTCCACGTCTTCACCTCGACGTGGTTCACGGTCGGGCTGATCGTCCTCGTCATCTCGATCGTCATCTGCACCCTCGATCGAACGCCGCGGCTGTGGCGCCAGTCGAAGGACATCCGGGTCGTCCAGCCCGATGCGTTCTACGACCCGGAGCTGCTGGACCGGGCGGCGCTGACCGGCGTCGAGGCCGGCGCGGTCCGGGCTGCGCTGCGGCGCCAGCGGTTCGTGGTTCGGGAGGCGGAGGTCGACGGCGTCCAGTATCTCTATGGCGATCGCCACCGCTGGACGAAGCTCGCGACGCTGCTCAGCCACATGGGCCTGATCCTGTTCCTCGTCGCCGGAGTGGTGACGTGGCAGTTCGGCGACGAGCAGGGCCTGATCGTCGCCGAGGGCGACACGCTCACGGTCCAACCGATCGGGACACCCGGCCTGCTCCTCGTGAAGAACTACGACTTCGAGGCGCCGGGCTTTCTCGAGACGGGCCAGGCGTCGGACTTCACGACCGATCTCGGCGTGTTCCAGAACGGCACGGAGATCGCCCGCAAGACGATCCGGGTCAACGACCCGCTCGAGATCGGCGGCTACAACTTCCACGAGAACGGCTTCGGGGCGGCACCCGAGCTCCTGATCAGCGACGCCGCAGGCAAGCCGCTCTGGGATGGCCCGGTGCCGCTCACCGACATGGCCGACGGCCTCCCGTACGGCACGCTGTCCGTCCCGGGGCGCGACATCGGATTGAGCCTCCTGCTCAAGCGCGATGCCGATGGCATAGGTGTCGTGATCGTCGCCCCGTACCGGATGGCCGGCGTCGAGACCGATGGCTCGCCGAAGATCGAATACCTCGACCAGAGTGCGATCGCCGTCGCCGCCGGCGAGGCCCAGGTCCCGTTCGGGCTCGACTTCTCCGTCGGTGTCCGGCGATTCAGCGACTACGTGCTGCTGATCGCGAAGAAGGACCCGGGGCAGGGGATCGTCTGGACCGCGTTCCTCCTGCTGATCATCGGCCTTGCCATCACGTTCTACCTGCCGCGCCGACGAATCTGGGCCCGGATCGCCCCGTCCGGCGAGCTCCGGCTCGTGGCCCGCTCCGATCGCTATGTCGACCTCGAGCGCGAGTTCGGCCTGTTGCTCGACGATCTCGTCGCCCGCCGCGTCGTCGCCGACCGCGCCGCCCCGGCCGGCTGACCGCCGTCTGGCCTGAGACCCGAATTCGATGGCGACCCTCGAGGACCTGCGCGCTGCGGTCCTGCCCGGTGCCCGCTGGCTGGCGGCCGGCCCCGACGTGGCGCCGTCGACCGCGACCAGCCTGGACCTTGCGTGGGTCCGCCTGATGCGCGCCCGGGTGCCCGCGTTCGACGCGCTCGAGGCAGGCGACCTCGCGATCGTGCCGCGGGCTGCCCTCGCGATCGTCGCGCCCGACGACGAGAGTGTCGGAGCCCTCGTCCGCGGTTGCATCGACGCCCGGATCGGCGGAATCGTCCTCGTGGCCGAGGCCGCGATCGTGGCGGGTGCCTCGATCGATGCAGCGCTCGACGAGCTCGTCGAGACGGCGGCCCAGGCCGGCCTGCCCGTGCTCGACGCCGGGCCGGCCGACCCCACGGCGGTCGAGCGCAGCGCGATCGGCTTCCTCGTCAACCATCGAGCCGAGCTCGAACGGCAGGCGACCATCCTCGAGACCCAACTCGAGCAGGTCGCCCTCGGCGGCGGTGGTCCGGACCGGCTGGCCGCCGCGATCGCAGGCTTCCTCGGCCGGCCGGTCGCGATCGAGGGCCGGCGCGGGGCGACGCTTGCCGTCCACGTCCCGCCCGATGTCCCGGGTGCGGCTGCCGCGGCGGCGGCCTACCACGGCCGGCAACGCACGGCCGCGGCCCGGATCCCGCTGCCGATCCCCGGCGAGCCTGCATCGAGCAGCGGAGCGCTCGCCCTGCTTGGCGAACGCGCAGCCACCGAACTCGAGCGGGTCGCGACCGCACGGATCGCCGGCCTCGTCGCCCTCCAGCTCGCTCGCGACGAGGCCCTCGGTCGAGCGGTCGAGACGGCGCGACGGGAGCCGCTGCCGGCCGATGGACCGCCATGGGTCGTCATCGTCGCCCGCCAGGCGGCGGCCGCCGCCGGCCCGGACGCAGCGGGCGCGTCGGGCGCATCGGGCGCCGACCGCGTCGATCGACCCGTGGATGCCGACGGGCCGGGACCGGCCCAGGGTCATCGGGAGTCCGAGCGACGCGAGGCGCTCCGCCGTGACCTGCGTTCCCTTGCCCCGGCCCGCCGGCTTTCCCTCCGCGGTGACGCCCTCAGCGTGGAGCTCCGGATCGTGGCCGCGCTCGACGCGGCGGACCCGGACGGATCCGCGATCGGCGGACGGATCGGCGCCTTCCTGGGACGGATCGTGGCCGTGTCGCGGCCGTTCAGCGATGCCACGGGCCGATCGTCCGCCGAGGCCGATGCCCGGGCGACCCTCGAGGCGGCCGAGGTGCTCGCGAGCCCGCCGTCGGTCGCCCGGGCCGACCGGTTGCCTGCGTACCGGTTACTGGGCAACCTGCACAACCTGCCGGACGGACCGCGCCAGGCACGCGCCCTCCTCGCCCCGCTCCTGCGCGGTCGGCCTGACGTCCGTCGTGAGCGTCTCGCCACGCTCCGGGCCGTGCTCGACCTGCCCGGTCTCGCCGAGGCGGCCGACGCCCTCGGCGTCCACCGCAACACCGTCGCCTATCGCGTCCGCCGCATCGAGGAGGCGACGGGCTGGCGGCTGGCCGACCCGGAGTTGCGGTTTCCGCTCGCGCTCGCCCTCAGACTTGTGCAAGATGACTAACTTGCGTGGGGCCCCGCAACCTTCACCGAGGCCCAACCCGCAGCTATCCTGACACGACCCGTTCGTGTCATGCCGGAGTCGTGCGTTCCGCACAACACTCCCGCCGGCGATCGGCAAGCAGCGAACCGGATCGAGGAGCCTGGATCGGTGGTCATCGTGCGCGAGGAGGTCGACGGAGCCGAGACGATCGCGACGGCAACGGAGAGCGGGATCCGATTCGTCCAGCTCCAGTTCACCGACATCCTCGGCCTCGTCAAGGCAGTCACGATCCCGATCCACCAGCTCGAGGGATCGGTCCGCCACGGGACGTGGTTCGACGGCAGCTCGATCGAGGGGTTCACCCGGATCGCCGAGAGCGACCAGTACCTCATGCCGGACATGACCACCTTCCGCGAGATCCCCTGGCAGACGGCGTCCGGTCCGCGCGGGACGGCCCGCGTCATCTGCGACGTGTTCACCCCGAACGGCGAGCCCTTCGTCGGTGATCCGCGCGGCGTCCTCCGCCGCCAGGTCGAGCGGGCGAAGAAGCTCGGCTTCGTGGTCAACACCGGGCCCGAGCTCGAGTTCTTCCTCTTCCGGCGCGGCGAGGGCGGCGGCATCGAGCCGCTGCCGCATGACGAGGCGGGCTATTTCGACTTCTCGACCGACCTCGCCCAGGAGGTCCGCCAGGACATGGTCGATGCGCTCGAGGCCTTCGGCATCCGGGTCGAGGCGGCCCACCACGAGGTTGCCGCCGGCCAGCACGAGATCGATTTCGAGTACGCCGACGCCCTGAAGACCGCCGACAACGCGATCACGTTCAAGTTCGCGCTGAAGGCGATCGCCCAGCAGCACGGCCTGTACGCGACGTTCATGCCGAAGCCGATCCATGGGATCAACGGCTCGGGCATGCACACCCACCAGAGCCTGTGGTCGATCGCCGACGGGCGGAACGCCTTCGCCGATCCGGACAACAAGTACGGCCTCTCCGACATCGCCCGCTCGTACATGGCGGGCATCCTCGCCCATGCCCGCGGCATGATCGCGATCCTGGCCCCGCTCGTGAACAGCTACAAGCGGCTGGTCCCGGGGTACGAGGCGCCGACCTACCTCACCTGGGGGCGGACGAATCGCTCGGCCCTCATCCGGGTGCCGAAAGTGTCGCCGGGCAAGTCGATCGAGGGCACCCGGATCGAGGTCCGCTGCCCCGATCCGTCGTCGAACACGTACCTCGCCTTCGCGGCCATGATCGCGGCCGGCCTCGACGGGGTGGAGCGCGGCCTGACCCTCGGCGAGCCGGTCGAGGAGAGCCTGTTCGAGATGGACGCTGCCCGGATCGCCGAGAAGGGGATCCGGGAGCTGCCGGGCACCCTTGGCGAGGCGATCGACGAGCTGGAGCGGGACCCCGTGATCGGAGCCGCCCTCGGCGACCACGTCCTGTCGCACTACGTGTCCGCGAAGCGGGCCGAGTGGGACGAGTACCGAACCCAGGTATCGAGCTGGGAACTGGAGCAATACCTCGAACGGTTCTGATCACCCGCACTGATAGGAGACCCATGACCGCACGTCACACGGCCATCTCGGCGATCTCGGACCATCGGGTCGCGTCGACCCAGAACTACCTGGAGCACGCCGGGCAGGCCATCTACGGCCAGTACGTGTTCCACGAGGGCGCCCAGCGCGAGTACCTGGCCAAGCCGATCTTCAACCACCTGCGGCGGACGATCGAGGGCCTCGAGCCGTTCGACGAGGTCATCGCCGACGCGGTCGCGCACGGCGTGAAGGAATGGGCCATGGCCCACGGGGCCACCCACTACACCCACTGGTTCGTGCCGATGACCGGCTCGACCGCCGAGAAGCACGACTCGTTCCTGAACCCGACCAGCGACGGGCTGACCATCGCGGAGTTCTCCGGCAAGAACCTGATCCAGGGCGAGCCGGATGCGAGCTCGTTCCCGTCCGGCGGGATCCGGGCCACGTTCGAGGCCCGCGGCTACACCGCCTGGGACGTCACGAGCCCGATCTTCCTCCAGGTCGAGCCGAACGGCGTCACGATGACGATCCCGACGGCGTTCGTCTCGTACACGGGCGAGGCCCTCGACCACAAGATCCCGCTCCTCCGCTCGCAGGAGGCGCTCGGCAAGCAGGCGCTGCGCGTCCTGCGCTGGTTCGGCAACACGACGGCCGCGCGCGTGTTCACCAACATCGGGCCGGAGCAGGAGTACTTCCTCGTGGACCGGCGGCTGGCCCAGCAACGACCGGATCTCGTCCTGACCGGTCGGACGCTCTTCGGCGCCGCGTCGCCCAAGGGCCAGGAGCTCGACGACCAGTACTTCGGCTCGATCCGCGAGCGGATCCTCGCGTTCATGATGGATCTCGACCGCGAGCTCTGGCGGCTCGGGATCCCGGCCAAGACCCGCCACAACGAGGTGGCGCCCGGCCAGTTCGAGATGGCCCCGGTCTACGAGCCGACCTCGGTCGGCTCCGACCACAACATGGTGGTCATGAGCATGATGCGGCGCCTTGCGCTGCAGCACAGCCTGATGTTCCTGATCCATGAGAAGCCGTTCGCGGGCATCAACGGCTCGGGCAAGCACAACAACTGGTCGATGGGCACCGACGAGGGCGAGAACCTCCTGGACCCGGGCAACGACCCCCATGCCAACGCCCAGTTCCTGGCGTTCCTCGTCGCGGTGATCCGCGCGGTCAACGTCCATGCCGACCTGCTCCGAGCCAGCATCGCGGATGCCGGCCAGGACCATCGCCTCGGGGCCAACGAAGCCCCGCCGGCGATCATGTCGATCTTCCTCGGCTCACAGCTCGAGGACGTCATCGAGCAGCTCGACCGGGGGGCGACCTCGGGATCCAAGAAGGGCGGCTCGGCGAACCTCGGGGTCATGTCGCTGCCGGTCCTCCCCAAGGACGCCACGGATCGCAACCGGACCTCGCCATTCGCGTTCACCGGCAACAAGTTCGAGTTCCGCGCGGTCGGCTCGTCCGCCCCGATCTACTGGCCACAGACGGTCCTCAACACCGCCGTCGCCGACTCGCTCAAGCAGCTGGCTGACGAGCTCGAGAAGCTCGACGAGGGCGATTTCGCCGGCCTGACGAGCATCCTTTCCGGGATCGTCGGGGCGAACAAGCAGGTGTTGTTCGAGGGCAACGGCTACTCCGAGGAATGGCATGCCGAGGCCGCCCTCCGCAAGCTGCCCAACAACCGGACGACGGTCGACGCGCTGCCGTCGCTGACGACCGCCAAGGCCAAGAAGCTGTTCGCCGGCTTCGGCGTCCTGTCCGAGCGCGAGCTCAGCGCTCGCGTCGAGATCTACTGGGAGCGGTACGTCAAGGTCGGCAACATCGAGGCGAACTGCGCCCTGGACATCGCCAGGACGATGATCCTGCCCGCGACCGCCCGGTACATCGGCGAGCTCTCGAGCGGCTCGTCCGCGTCGCGGGGGATCACCGAGATCTGCGAGAAGGTCGCAGGTCTTGCGGACGGCCTCGTCGATGCGATCCACGCCCTCGAGCATGCGCAGCACGAGGCGCACGAGGCGGCCTCGGTCGAAGTGGAAGCCCGGGCGTTCGTGGATCATGTGATTCCGGCCCAGAACGCCCTGCGCGAGGTCGTGGACGAGCTCGAGACCCTGGTCTCGGACGAGCTCTGGCCACTCCCGAAGTACCGCGAGCTCCTGTTCGCCTATTGAGGTCGGGGGCGCGGGGCCGGCCGCGCCCCCGACCTCAATAGGCGAACAGGAGCTCGCGGT
>DATAIW010000307.1:0-1599 GCA_036262455.1 Candidatus Limnocylindrales bacterium
GGCCGGGATCGGCGGGATCGGGCTTGGCCTCGCCGTCGAGCGAACCCGGATCGAGCGTCGCGCCGACGGGGACACCGACGCCTTCGGTCGGCCCCGCTCCGTCCGGCGACTACGACCCGGCCAAGTTCGGGTTCGCCGCGAAAGGCATGCGCGGCGAGGTGATGGCGTTCGTCACGACCTCCCAGGTCGACGACGCGCTCGCGCGGCTCGACTTCGCTTCGACGTCCACGATCGCGTTCTTCAGCCTCGTCGCGGGCGCCAACGGATCGATCAACCGCGACACCCGCTGGCGAAGCTGGAACGGCCCCCTCGTCGACCAGCTGATCGAGCGGGCCCACGCGACGGGCACGAAGGTCGTGATCTCCCTCGCGCGGTTCTCGTGGTCGGCCAGCCAGACGAAGACCTCGGCCACCTTGCTCGCCAGCGCCGCGGCTCGGGGGCGTCTGGCGAAGGCGGTCGTCGACGAGGTCGTCCGGCGCGGCGTCGACGGGGTCAACGTCGACTTCGAGCCGATCCCGCGCGGCCAGAAGGCGAACTTCACCGACCTGGTCCGACGGATCCGGGCCGAGCTTGACGGCCGCGGACCGGGCTACCAGCTGACGTTCGACGTCGTCGGCCATTTCGAGAGCTATGACGTCGGTTCGGCGTTGCGGCCCGGGGGCGCCGACGCGGTCTACCTGATGGGCTACCACTACGCCGGGACGTTCTCGACGATCGCCCATGGGACCGCGCCGCTGGGCGGCTCGCGCTACTCGGTGGCCGATGCGATCCGCGGCCTGCGCAAGGTCGCCAGGCCGGGCCAGCTGATCGTTGGCGTGCCGTACTACGGCCACCTCTGGCCGACGGTCAGCGGCGCGCTCAACGCCCGGACGACCGCGGGCGGCTACGACGTCCTCTACTCGAGCGCGCGCCTGATCGGGGCGAAACGAGGCACGACCTACGACCCGGTCGAGCAGGTCCAGCGGGTCGCCTGGCGCGGCCGGTCCTGCGCGACGTGCCCGCTCCACTGGTTCCAGCTCTATTACGACGATGCCCGTTCGCTCGGCGCGAAGTGGGCCGAGTTCCGGCGCCAGGGCCTGCTCGGGACGGGGGTCTGGACGTCCGCGTTCGAGGGTTCGTCGGGCGAGTTGACGGCGGCGCTGCGGAAGGTCTGGCTCGTCGGCGGCTGACTCCGTCGTGACCCGATCGTCACCTGGTCGGAGGCGTTTCGGGGGATGACCGGAGGGGCGTCGGGGTGTATGGTGGCGCCACGACCGCCACTCACCGGTCGGGTGCACGACCGGATACGGCGGCCTCGTGAATGCGCCCCCAACGGGGCTGCGGAGGTATGCGTCGATGCACAGCTCCCTGATCGGCAAGGTCGAGAAGGCAAACCGCTACGCCCGCGAGCTCGATCGGATCACGATCGACCGGCTCGCGCTCACGTTCCGCGGTGACAACGACACGCACCATGTCAGCCTCGACGCCGGTCAGTGGCATTGCACCTGCCACTACTTCGACAGTTGGCAAACGTGCGTCCACGTCCTGACACTCCAGAAGATCGTCGGCGTGATGCTGCCTGAATCCGCGCAGGAATCGATCTTCTCAGCCCAGGCTGCC
>DATAIW010000308.1:0-3528 GCA_036262455.1 Candidatus Limnocylindrales bacterium
ACCTTGGCCCTGGCGGACCTGCTGGGACCAGGCGGCGAGATCGTCGCCATCGATCGCGACGCAGCCGCCCTCGCCAGGCTTCGGTCGTGGCCGGCCGGACGATGGCGATGTCGGCGGACACGATCGCGGTTGCCATGGCCCGCGTCGTCGCACCAGCAACGCGTCCCACTCGTGAAGGCCGTCCGAGGCCCTGCGCCGCCGGCCCGACGCCGGAGATCGTCGGTGAGGCGGGACCCGGTCGTTCCCCGGGGTCGCGTGCCGCCGATCAGCCGATCAGCCGATCACGAGGATCAGGCCGTTTCGCCTCGCTCGGCGAGCCACTCCGCGTAGTTCGTCTCGTCGACGCCCTTGTCGACCTCGGTCTTCGTCAGCAGCAGCGGCAGCCGACCCTCACGGATCGTCTCCTCGGTGATGATGCATTTGCGGACGTCGGATCGCTCGGGGATGTCGTACATCACTTCGAGGAGCGCCTCCTCGACGATCGAGCGGAGGGCACGCGCGCCGGTCTTGCGCTCGAGGGCGACATCGGCGGCGGCCTGCAGCGCGCCCGAGGTGAAGACCAGCTCCACCTTGTCGAGGCCGAGGAACTTCTGGAACTGGCGGGTGACCGCATTCTTCGGCTCGGTCAGCACGCGGACGAGGTCCTCGGCCGTCAGGGTGTTCAGGGTGACGATGACCGGCAGCCGGCCGATGAACTCGGGGATCAACCCGAACTTCAGGAGGTCCTCCGGCATGAGCCGCTCGAGGATCTTGCCGCGCTCGGCGCTCGACACGCCGGCGTCGGATCCGAACCCGATCGAGCGTCGACCCACCCGCTCCTCGACGATCTTCTCGAGACCGTCGAAGGCGCCGCCACACACGAACAGCACGTTCGTCGTGTCGATCTGAATGAAGTCCTGATGCGGGTGCTTCCCACCGCCCTGCGGCGGGACGTTGGCGACGGTTCCCTCGAGGATCTTCAGGAGTGCCTGCTGGACGCCTTCACCGGACACGTCGCGGGTGATCGAGGGGTTGTCCGCCTTGCGGGCGATCTTGTCGATCTCATCGATGTAGATGATCCCGCGCTGGGCCCGGGCGACGTCGAAGTCGGCCGACTGGATGAGCCGCAGAAGGATGTTCTCGACATCCTCACCGACGTAGCCCGCCTCCGTCAGCGACGTGGCGTCGGCGATGCAGAACGGGACGTCGAGGACGCGGGCGAGGGTCTGGGCGAGGAGGGTCTTGCCCGAACCGGTCGGCCCGACGAGCAGGACGTTGGACTTCTGGAGCTCGACCTCGTCGACCGCGTGGCCGGCATTGACCCGCTTGTAGTGGTTGTAGACGGCGACCGAGAGGACCTTCTTGGCCCGGTCCTGGCTGATCACGTACTGGTCGAGGGCGAACTTGATCTGGCGGGGATTCGGGAGCTTGGCGACCGACGGCTTGGCCTTCGGCGCCTCGAGCATCTCCTCCTCGATGATCTCCTGGCAGAGGTTGATGCACTCGTCGCAGATGTAGACGCCCTGCCCGGCGATCAGCTTCCGGACCTGCTCCTGGCTCTTGCCACAGAAGGAACAGCGGTACGGAACCTTGGGGCCCTTGGACGTGCTGCTGGTCGTCACCGGTTTCTCGCGGGCTCCCTGGCTACTTGCCCTTCTTGTCGCCGTCGGACTTCTCGTCCTGCTTGGCCGCCTCTTCCTCGGTCGCCGCGTTCGGCACGCTGCCGCCCTCGCCGCCGCTGAGGCCGAGATCATGCGCCCGGGCGATCAGCGAATCACCCGTGGCCGTGTAAACGTAGTCGATGATGCCATAGTCCTTGGCCGCGTCGGGAGACATGAAATAGTCCCGATTCGTATCCTGCGTCACCTTCTCGAGGGGCTGCCCCGTGTGGTTGGCCAGGATCTCGTGGTTGCGCTGGACGAGGAACTCCCATTCCTTCATCTGGATCATCGCATCGGGGGCGGCGCCGCGGAACCCGCCGGTGCCCTGGTGGATCATGATCCGGCCGTTCGGCAGGGCGTAGCGCTTGCCCGGTGCCCCGGCCGCCAACAGCACCGCCGCCATCGAGGCCGCCATCCCGATGCAGATGGTCGCGACGGGCGCCCGGACGTACTGCATCGTGTCGTAGATCGCGAGGCCGCTCGTCACCACGCCACCGGGCGAGTTGATGTAGAGGCTGATGTCCTTCTCGGGGTCCTCGGAGTCGAGGAACAGGAGCTGGGCGATGATCAGGTTCGCGACGTGATCCTCGATCGCGTCCCCGAGGAAGATGATCCGCTCCCGGAGCAGCCGCGAGTAGATGTCGTAGGCGCGCTCGCCACGGCTGCTGGACTCGATGACCATCGGTACGAGCATCTGGAGTCTCCCGGCTGTCTCGAAGGAAGGGCTGGCGTGGGTTCGGTCAGCCGGCCGGAGCCGGCTCGTCGGCGGCGGCGCGGTCATGCTCATGATGGCCGGGATCGTGGGCGCCGTGGTCGTGGTCGTGGTGCTCGTGATCGTGGTCGAGATCGTGCGCGTCGGCTTGCAGGATCGACCCTGGATCCGTCGCCCCGACGGCGGCCACGGAGCGGGCCTGCTCGTCGTCCACCGTGTCCGCCGGTCCGTCCTCGACATGGGGGATGGCCGGATGGTCCGGGTGCGCGGCGAGCCAGTCGTCGACGAGCTTCTCGACGACCCGGCTGCGCCGAAGCGTCGAGCGGATGTAGTTCCGGCCGCGATCACTCTCGAAGTACTTCGTGAGCTTCGAATCGCCGGCGTAGCGCTCGCGGCCCTTGGCGATCTCGGCCTCGACCGCTGCGTCGTCGATCGTGAGGTTCTCGGCCTCGGCGATCTTGCTCAGGACCAGGAGCACCTTGACCCGCTTCTCGGCGTCGGGCCGGAAGTCGGCGTGGAGGTCCTCGTGGCTCTTGCCCGAGACCTTCTCGTACGCCTCCTCGCTGATCCCCTGGCGAGCCATGGCGCTGCGGAACTCGTCGTGCATCACCTCGACCTCCTGCTCGGCGAGGACGTCGGGCAGGTCGATGGTCGCATTCGCGACGGCGTACTCGATGATCTGGTCCGAGAACGTGTGGCGGGCCTTGTCGAGGGCGTTGCGCTGGAGTCGCTTCGCCACTTCCTCGCGGAGGTTGGCGAGGTCGGTGAAGTCGCCCATCGAGCGGGCGAAGTCATCGTCCAGATCGGGCAGGATCTTCTCCCGGAGCTCGCGGACCTCGACCTCGAAGCGGGCCAGCTGGCCGGCCAGCGTCTCCTCGCCGTAGTCGGCGGGGAACGTGATGTCGAAGCCCTTCGTGTCGCCGATCGTCAGGCCGACGAGCTCGTCCTCGAAGCCCGGGATCAGGCGGTCCTCGCCGATGATCAGCGGCATCCGCTCGGCCGAGCCGCCTTCGAACGAGACCCCGTCGCGAGTGCCCTCGTACTTGATGACCGCGTAGTCGCCCTTCTGCGCCCCGCGCTCCTCGACCGGCGACAACGACGCGTTCTGGTCGCGGAGCTCCTCGATGACCTTGTCGACCTTCGGCTCGTCGGTCGTCTCGATCTCCGGGCGGAAAT
>DATAIW010000309.1:0-5893 GCA_036262455.1 Candidatus Limnocylindrales bacterium
TTCTCGCCCTCGACGAGGGAGAAGGACAGGGGCTCCACGAACAGGGCCAGGTCCGCGTCGCGGCAGTCGGCGGCGACGCGGGCAACGAGCGCCTCCTGGTCCGCCGCATTGGCGGCGTCGGGGTGGTGGTAGACGAGGAGCTTGGCCGCCGACGCGCCCATCCGCTTGGCCTTCGCGACGCTCCAACCGTCGAGGATGCGGCTCACCCGGGCGGTCGCCGGCCCCTCGTATCCGGTGGCCTCGATCGCCACGATCAGGCCGGCCCCGCCCGGCAGCGAGCCGTCCGCGATGCATTGGGCCGCGCCGATCTCCGGATCCAGGAGGGTGCCCGTGGCGACGGGCGCAAGGGCGCGCACCACCTCTCGCTTGAACTCGACCAGCTCGTCGTACGTGACTGCCGCGGGTTCGTCCGGACGCAGCTCGTGGCGGAGGTTCTGGCGATGATCGAGGGCGAGGACGCCGAACGTGCCCCGGACGGAGGCACAGGCATCGAGCCCACGGCGTACGCCGAGACGAGCCGGCCCGGCGGACGGGCCGAACGCTGGATCGGAGGTCATGCCGTCTCCAGGCGGAGGACTCGTCGGGCATTGTCGCGATAGACCCGACGGAGGACGTCGTCGGGCAGGCCGATCCCGTGGATCTGCCAGCGACCCTGACCGGGAACCGGCTCGGTGCTGTAGTCGAACGATTCGTCGAAGGTCTCGAGGAATCGGTAATGGATCGCGTAGAGCTCGGGATCGGGCGCCATGTCCATCCCGAACAGGATCCGGTCGGCATGGCGGAGGAAGAACGCCCGAGCAGTGTAGGGCTGGCGGCCGAGCTCGCCGAGCCGGGCCGCGATGTCGACGAAGAGGTTCGGGCTGGCGTCGAGCAGCTCTCCCACCAGGGCCAGGTCCTCGGCCGCACAGCCGACGTGGGCGCCGACGAACGTCGTCCGCGGATGGCGCCCGACGAGCCGTCCGAACGCGGCGAGCAGGTCATTGAACGACGGAAACCCCGGGGCGTCCGGCTGGCCACCCGACCGAGGCGGCCAGAAGTGCCAGTCGGGGTGGTCGCGCAACTCCTCCCAGCGCTCGTTGGTCGGGTCGAGCGGCTCGAAGAACGCGATCGGATCGGCGATGTGGATGACGACGGGCAGGTCCAGGTCGGCGGCCGTGGCCCAGAGCGGGTCGAGGCGCGGGTCGTCGACGGCCACGAGGCGGCCGGCGGGATCGCGCGCCCGCAGGCCGAGCAGCTTCCAGACCTTGAGGCCGCGAGCGCCCCGCCGGGCCGCATCGCGCAGCCGGCCCGCCTCGGTCTCACCGAAGTCGGGGTCCGTTCGCCAGACGTCGTAATCCAGGCCTGCAAACACGGCAATGCGATCGGGGAACGCCTCCTGCCATCGCTCGATCTCGGCCGACAACGCGTCGCCCTGGCCGCCGTCGAGGTCGACGATCATCTCGACACCGGCCTCGTTGAGCGTCGCGATCAGCTCGGCCGGCGGACGCGTTGCCCAATCGCCGCCGAACGCCGGCCCGAGGTGGTTGTGGGCGTCGACGACGGGGAAACGCGGCCGACGGATAACGTGCGCCGCCACGCGCAGGGACGACCGCGGCCGGTATTCGTCGAGGCGAAGGCCGTCGCCGGTCATTCCGCGCCCAGGATGACGACCTGGTCGAGGTGGCGCGGTGCGTCGGGATCGAGACCGCGGGTCAGGGCAAGACTGAGCGCGAGCGCATGGCCCGGGTGGGCCAGGAGCGGCAACCGCGCCGACGGATGCAGCCCGCCGCCGATCAGGCTGAGACGACCCGTCGTGCCGCGGGCTTCCCCCTCGTCCCGCGCGATCAGCCAGGTCGACGCGCCGAGGCGAGCCGCCTCCTCGACCACCGCGACCTCCTCCGCGGCACCGGGTCCGGCGACGAGACCGACGACCAGCATGCCCGGCTCGCAGACCGAGATCGGACCGTGGCGGAACTCGAGCGGCTCGAAGGCGTTCGTCGCGACCTGGCTCGTCTCGGTGAGCTTCAGACCCCACTCGGCGGCCATCCCCTGCGCCGGCCCACCGCCGAGGATCACGATCCGGCTCCAATCGGTCGTGCCCAGTTCCCGCCCGACCTCGGCGGCCGCCCTTGCCTCCGCCCATCGATCGGGAATTCGGCGGAGACCGGCCGACAGGGCATCGTCCTGGCCGAGGCGCGCGACCACGTCGAGCAGGAGGGCGAGCATGCTGGCGAACGACCGGGTCATGACGATCGCCGTCTCGTCGCCGGCCCGCGACACGAGCGTGACGTCGGCGCGATCCGCGAGCGGACTCTGCCCGCGACACGTCACCGCCACCGTCGGGTGCCCCGCCACCCGCATCCGCTCGGCGACGTCGACGGCTTCCGACGTCGAGCCGGACCGGGAAATGATCACGACCGGTTCGAGACCGGGCCGGGCGACACCGCCCGGCCGCCCGACCCCGACGAGCACACCGTCGGGCCGGAGGATGAGCTCGGACAATGGCACGGCGATCACCGAGCGGCCCATCGACGCGCGGGCGGCTGCCGCGGCGACCTGGGCAAGGTAGTACGACGAACCCGCGCCGGTGATCACGATCCGCTCAGCCGGGGCGAGAATCGCATCGGCCGCCGCCTGCTCAGGACCACGGGCGTCGAGCGCGGCCGCGATCGCCTCACCGGAGGTGGAGCTCTCGCGCCAGGTGACGAGGTTCTCGAAGGCATTCATCGGTCGCGCAGCTCCACGGAATAGCGATAGCGGTCGCCGCGGACCGTGCTCCGACAGAACTCGATCGGGAGGTCGTCCTGGTCGAAGGCGACCCGCTCGACCCGGAGCGCCGGCTCGCCACGTCGCTGGTCGAGGAGGGCCGCTTCATCCGCGGTCAGCAGGACCGGCGAGAACGTCTCCCGGGCACGGGTCGGGCGACAGCCATAGGCGTTGAGCAATGTGTCGTAGAGCCGGACGGTCGAGAAGTCGACGGTCTCGAGGCGCGGAAACCGCGCGGCCGGCAGGTGGCTCGTCTCGACGACCAACGGGTCGGGACCGGCCAGCCGCAACCGGCGCAGGGCGACCACCCTGGTGCCGCCGGCCACTCCGAGGGCTTCGGCGACATCGTCGGCCGCGGGCATGGTTCGGAGGTCCAGGACCCTGGTCCCCGGCTGAAGCCCGTGCCGCTCGATCTCCCGACTGAAGGAATAGAACCCACCGATCGTGTGCTCGAACCGCGGCGCGGTGACATAGGTCCCGAGGCCGCGCCGGATCTCCAGCAGGCCCTCCGCGACAAGCCCGGCGAGCGCCTGCCGGACGGTCGCCCGGCTGACGCCAAACTCCGCCATCAGCTCTGGCTCCGGTGCGACCTGGGCGCCCGGCTGCAGGCCGCCGTCGCGGATCCGCGCGCGCACGTCCGCTTCGATCCGCCGGTAGAGGGGCAGCCCGGGGGCGACGGCCGGGCTCATCCCTTGATCCCGGTCAGGGCGATCCCGCGGACGAAGTGCCGCTGGGCCACGATGAAGAGGACGATCATCGGCAGGACGCTGACGAGCGCGCCGGCCATCAGGAGCGGCCACCTCCCCACGTACTGGCCCTGGAACAGCGACAGGCCGGCGGTCACGGTGAGCGAATCGACGTCCCGCAGGTAGATGATCGGGTCGATCAGATCGTTCCAGGACCACATGAACGTGAAGATCGCCAGCGTGGCCAGCGCGGGCCGGGCCAGCGGCAGGTAGATGTGCCGGTAGATCTGCCACGGGTTCGCGCCGTCGACCCGCGCCGCGTCGCCGAGCTCGCGTGGGATCGCGAGGAAGAACTGGCGGAGGAGGAACGTCCCGAAGGCCCCTCCGAGGAACGCCCCGACCCACAGCGGCTCCTGCGTCCCGATCCAGTTGCCGCTCGAGCTGAACGGGTGGGGGAGGAGCCGATAGAGGATGAAGTTCGGGACCAGGACGACCTGGAACGGGATGATCAGGGTCACGACGAGGAGCGCGAACAGGGGCTCCCGGAAGCGGAACCGGAGGACGGCGAACGCGTAGGCGGCCATCGAGCAGCTGATCAGCTGGCCGACCGTGTTGAGCGCCGCAAGCTTGAACGAGTTCACGAAGAACGTGGCGAATGGCAGGGCGTTCCACATGTCCGGATAGTTGTGCCATTGGGGCACGATCGGGAACAGCGTCGGCGGCGTCGCGAAGACCTCCGCCCGGGTCTTGAGCGAGGTCGAGATCATCCACAGGAACGGCGCCATCATCAGGAGGCCGCCACCGATCAGCAAGCCGACGAAGATCGCCCGACGGGCCGTCCGGAGGCGCCGTCCGCGACGGGCGGGCGCGACCGGCCGGGGAACGGCGCCGGCGGTCGCGCTCACTGGTAGTGGACCCAGCGCTTCTGCGACCAGAAGTAGATCGCCGTGAACACTGCCACGATCAGGAACAGGATCCACGACGCCGCGCTGGCGTAGCCCATCTTGAAGAACTTGAAGCCGTTCTCGTAGATGAAATAGACGACGGTGATCGTCGCCTCGGTCGGGCGTGGCTTGATGAGCACGAAGATCTGGTCGAACACCTGGAAGCTGCCGATCAGGCTGAGGACGCCGGTGAAGAAGATCGACGGCGTCATCAGCGGCAGGGTCACGCGCCGGAGGCGCGCCCAGCTTCCGGCGCCGTCGACGCTGGCGGCGTCGAGCAGGTCGGACGGGATCGCCTGGAGGCCGGCCAGGAAGATGATCACGTTCACCCCGAGCCCCTGCCAGATCGACATCGCGACGATCGCGGGCATGGCCAGGGTCGGGTCGGACAGCCACTTCTGCGCGTGGATGCCGACCAGGCCGAGGACCTCGTTCAGGAGGCCCGAGTCCGCGCTGTAGATCCACTGCCAGACGAGGGCGATCGCGATCGTCGAGGTGACGACGGGCAGGAAATAGGCGGTCCGGATGAAGGCGATCCCGCGGATCTTCGCATTGAGCGCGATTGCGAGCCCGAACGCGATCGTCAGTCCGACCGGGACCGACACGGCCGTGTAGAAGAACGTGTTCCGGAGCGCCTTCAGGAACCGGTCGTCGCCCAGCAGCGCGGCATAGTTGTCGACCCCGGTCAGCTTCGGGACGGTCAGGAGGTCCCACTTCGTCAGGCTGATCGCGAGCGTCGCGAGGATCGGCCCGGCCGACAGGACGGCCAAGCCGATCAGGGTCGGCGCCAGGAAGATCAGCGCCCAGCGCCCCTCGCCCGCCAGTGGCCCGCCGCCCCGCCGTGGGGCGGGGCGGCTCCGGGGGGTCATCTCGGCGTTCGGGTGTGTCGGGCCGGCCTCACTGGCTCGCGAGGATCTGGTCGAGGCTCGGGACGACGTCGGCCAGGGCCTGCGCAGCGGTCTTCTTCGGCTCGGTGAAGACGTTGGCGTCGATCTCCGTCTGGAGCTTGGTCGTCCAGTCGTTGAAGCCCTTGAACGACGGCTTGAGGTGGGCGTAGTCGATCGCCGCGGCGAGGACGTCGGCCCCGTCGAACGAGGTCGCGAACGGTCCGGCGAGGACTTCCTTGTTGGCGGGCAGCGAGGCCTTGAGCTGCATCAGCTGGGTCTGCGCGGCCGGACTGGCCAGGTACTTCACGAACGCCCAGGCGGCGTCCGGGTTCTTCGTGCCCTTGTAGACCACCGCGCCGGTCGGGTTGATCGAGGTCGCCTGGCCGGCCGGACCCTTGGGCAGCGGGGCGATCCCGAAGTCGAGACCGGCTGCGATGTGGGTGGCGACGAGCCACGAGCCGTTGGCCTCCATGGCCGCCTGGCCCTGCTCGAAGGCGTCGCCGAGCGCGTCGGTGATCGACGCGTCGGGCATGACCTTGTCCTTCCAGATCAGGTCCTGGAGGAACTGGAGCCCGCCCGCCGCCTCGGCGCTGCCGACGAGGCTCGTCTTGTGATCGGCGGAGATGATGTC
>DATAIW010000310.1:0-4449 GCA_036262455.1 Candidatus Limnocylindrales bacterium
GCCGAACCCCTTGTTGAGCGCCGGCAGGGCGGCCTGCATGTCGGCCGCCGCGCGGACCGCGCGGAGCGCGTCGTCCTCGTGTCGGACGGGCAGCCCGAAGACGGCCATGACCGCGTCGCCGATGAACTTCTCGACCGTCCCGCCGTGCCGCTCGAGGGCCGCCTTCATCGCCTCGAAGTAGCGGGTCATGACGGCGGTGAATGCCTTCGGCTCCAGCGGGTCGCCAGTCTCGGTATGGAGCCTCGGGTTGGCGAAGACGATCGTCACGGTCTTGCGGCTGTCGCGCGCGACGACGGTCGCTGTGGAGACCCCGCAGATGACGCAATAGCGATAGCGTTCCGGAGATTCCTCGCCGCAGACCTGGCACGCTCGCATCCCGACGGACGGCTCAAGCGGCGCGGCGTCCTCCTCGGCCGCCCGGCTCAGGACGGAGATGAGCTGGTACGACTGGATCTGGAGGTCGGAGCCCTTCGGCGACTTGAGGCCCATGTCCACGGCCTCCACGAGTTCGCGGACCTCGCGATACGTCGACTCGGCCATGAGGATCTCGACCGGCGGCGCGTTCTGCTCCATGGCTGTCGACGTGTCCATCGTCTCGCCGATGAGGACGTGCTGGCCCTCGGCGTCGCGCCCGAAATGGACGATGCCGGTCGCGACCCCGGTCCGGTTGACGAGCCGGACGCCCCACAGCTTGTCGAGTTCATCGTTGAGGGTGGCGAGGGCACGCTGGCTCTCGGCCGCGGCCTCGACCGCGCGGACCGGGTCGTCCTCGTGCCTGAACGGCAGGCCGAAGACGGCGACGATCGCGTCGCCGATGATCTTCTCGATGCTTCCGCCGTGCGACTCGAAGACGACCCGCATGACCGCGAAATAGCGGTTGAGCACCTCGCGCAGCGACTCCGGGTCGAGCTGCTCGCCGAGGGCGGTCGAACCCTTGAGGTCAGACGTGACGACGGTGACGAGCCTGCCGCCATCGTCGGCCGCGTCGTTGGCGACGAGCCCGGTACGGCACATCCCGCACAGTCGCGCGCCCGCGGGATTCGCCTCACCGCATCGCGGGCAGACCGGCTGATCCATCGCCCAAGTCTAGCCGCGGTACGGCGCCGCCCGGCAGTCGGCTAGCATGCGTGCGATGGATGGCATCCCGGACGGGACGATCGGTTTCCAGGGCCTCCGCGCCTGTCGCCTGTTCGACGGTGTCGAGGACAACCAACTCCGCGCGCTCGCGCAGTCGATGCGCTCGCACCACTATCGGGACGGCGAGACGGTCTTCCACCAGGGCGACCCCGCCGACGCGCTCCATGTCGTCGCGGAGGGCGCGATCATGATCGTGCTGCCACCAGCGGGTGAAGGGGAGCCGGCGATCCTCGCAACGCTCGGACCGGGCGAGTTCTTCGGGACGCTCGCCCTGCTCGATGATGACCCTCGGTCGGCGACGGCCGTCGCGCTCGGGAAGGCGCAGACGCTCACCCTGCGTCGGGACGCGTTCCTCGATCTCATCGACGAGGATCGGACGCTTCGTCGGGCGCTCCTCGCATCGCTGTCGCGCGAGATTCGCGTGATCACCGAGCATGTGGGCGATCTGCATTTCCTCGATCTGCCTGCCCGTCTCGTCCGACGAATCCTCCGCGAGGCGGATGGGTTCCCGCGCAGCACCTCCGGTTCGGTCAGCGTGCCCTGGCCATACACCCAGGCTGAGCTCGCCGGGATGATCGGCGGTTCGCGCCAATCGGTGAACCGCCTGCTCGCGGATCTCGCGTCCGAGGGGCTGATCCGGCTCGAGCGCGATGTGCTCACCATCCCCGACCCGCTGGCGCTCGAGCGGTCGATCCGGCGGTGAGCGACGGGACCGACGCGCGACGCGAGACCGCGACGCTCGCGCTGCTCGCCGCGGTCGCCCGGCGCGCCGGCGTCGCGGAACGACTGGAATCGGCCGCCGGCGACGCAGTGCTGCGATCGGTCGTCGACGCCGCGGTCGCACTCATCCGCGCCGAAGCCGCCTCGATCGCCCTGCACGACCCGACGACCGACCGGCTCGTCTTCCGCGTCGCGGCCGGTGACAAGGGCCAGGGCGTCGTCGGCCTGTCGATCGGGCCGGATGAGGGGGTCGCGGGCTACGTTCTCGCCACTGGCCAGCCGCTCGCGATCGCCGAGGCCGCGTCCGACCCTCGTTTCGGTCGGGCGGCGGCCGAGCAGACGGGGTACATGCCGCGCTCGCTCCTGGCCGTCCCGCTCGCTGACGATGCCGGGACGATCGGCGTCCTCGAGGTGCTCGATCGCCGCGACGGAGCCCCCTTCGACCTGCGCGACATGGATGCGGCGTCGGTCTTCGCCCGCATGGCGACGGTGGCCATCCGGGCGACCCGGCTGGAGCGAGACACGGCCCACCTCCTCGAGCTGTCGCTGCGTTCCCTCGACGGCGATCTCGCTGGGGACGACATCGACACGCTCGTTACGGCGGCCGTCGCCGATCTGTTCGACGATGACGCGACGGCTACGTGGCGCCTTGCCGACCTCGTTGCGCGCGTCCGCGTGGCCGACCCGGGCCAGGTCGACCTGGTCGAGGAGATCCTTGAAGCGCTGGTGCGTCGGGCCGAGCACTCGGCGCCCGGCCGCTACCGTTCAGTCGGGCGGCTGTGACCACCGAGCGGCTGCCGGCGTGGAGCGAACCGTTCGCAACCGAGAACCGGGCCGGGCTGGCCCGCCGCCGTCCGTTCGGGACGATGGAACGCAGCGCCGTGTTCGACAGGGTGGACGGTACCGGGATCACGGTCGCCATCATCGATTCCGGCGTGGATCCCGACCACCCCGCGATCGGCGGGAGGCTCGTCGAGGCGGTCCGCATCGAGCTCGGCGGCGATGAACCCCGGGTCGTGCCGGACGTTGAGACGGACGTCGTGGGCCACGGCACGGCGACGGCGGGGATCATCCACGGCATCGCACCCGGCGCCGACCTGATCTCGGTCCGCGTGCTCGGTCCGGACAACCGCGGCAAGGGACTGGCGTTCCTCGCTGCGCTCGACTGGGCGATCGTGCGCGGCGCCAGCGTCGTCAACCTGAGCCTGTCCTCGAAAAGCGAACCGCTCTTTGCCGACTTCCACGCCCTTGCCGACCGCGCCTATTTCGCCAACGTCCTGCTCGTCTCGGCTGCCAACAACGTGCCCGGTCCGTCGTATCCGTCGCTCTTCGCGGCGGTCGTCTCCGTGGCGGCCCACGACGTGCGTGATCCGGACGTCTGGTTCTACAACCCGGCGCCGCCGGTCGAATTCGGCGCGCACGGCCTCGATGTCGATGTCGCCTGGCGAGGCGGGACGCGCATCCGGGCCACGGGCAACTCGTTCGCGGCGCCCCATCTCGCCGGCCGTGCGGCGCTGATCAGGGCCGCGTATCCCGACGCCAGCCCGTTCGAGGTCAAGACGATCCTCGCCGCCACGGCGGACGACCCCCGGACATGACGGCGGTCAGGCTCAGCGAACGCGACGGCCCTCGACGTCGTCATCCTCGCCAGTCGGGGCGAAGTCGCCACCGGTGCTCGGGCTCCGCTTCGAGAAATCGGCCGGCGGGGCCGGGTTCGCGAATCCGTGACCCTCGACGTCTTCGCCGCCGTCATCGGTCAACTGCTCGCCGGGTCCGATGAGCCCGTCCTTCGGAAGCTGGATCCGCTTGTTCGTCATGGCCCTCATCCCTTCCTGCCGTGGATATCACGGCCCTGATGCGGGTACCGTAGCGCATCCCCGAGGTGCGCTCGATACCGGGAGCGACGACGGGACTGTCAGCTAGCCGACAGGGTTCGACACGTCGGCCGGCGGTCGCGCCGTGCGCAGGTCGCGCAGGTCGGCCTGGTCGATGCCGGCCAACCGCGGCAGGTCCGCCGATTCCGTCTTCTGGAGCCGGTTCGTCATGGTCGAGAGGACCACGCGCTGGATCTCCGGTACGGCCATGGTCGCCCGGAGGGCCGCCGCCGGCACCTCGATCAGGGTCGTGTCGACGTCCGCGACGACGTCAGCGGTCCGGGTGCTGCCGGTGAGGGCACCGATCTCGCCGAAGAAGTCCCCGGCGGTCATCGTCGAAAGCCCACGGTAGCCGTCCTCGACCGGGACACCGGCGGTCGTCGACCCATCGAGGATGAACCAGGCCGCCGTCGCCGCCTCGCCGTGCTCCACGATGCGTGTCCCGGCCGGGACCTCGCGGATCGTGGCGTCGCGGACGAACGAGTCACGCTGCTCGGGTGATAGTCTGGCGAACACGCCGAGACGGACCGCGAGGCGTTCGAAGTCGGCGAGCGTTGCCGCCCGGCCCGACCCGACCGCCATCGCCGGGGCCGCCTCCGCCCCGCGCAACCGAGCCGCGGCGGCCCCCCACGTCGACACGCCCAGGCCGGGTGCGACGAGCGTGAACGCGGCCGACACGAACAGGAGCGAGGAGGCGACGACGATCAGCACCCGGATA
>DATAIW010000311.1:0-2951 GCA_036262455.1 Candidatus Limnocylindrales bacterium
ATCGGAGGACGCGGCGAGGGCCGCTAACCTGGCGCCGTCGGCGGTGTCGTAGAGGTAGCGGCGGACGATCGTCGCCGCCCAGTCGCCCCGCGGATGGTCGAGCAGCCGCGCGTGGAGGTAGCCCTCGGGCGGTCGGTCGTAGGCCCATGCGTCCGCGTCCCGACCGTCCGCGACCGCGTCGGCGAGCAGCCCGTACAGCGCCTGGGCGTGACCGAGCTCGTCCTGGGCGAGCGAGCTGATCGCGACGTCCTCCTCGAGGATGGGCCCGATCCCGGTCCACTCGGAGTCGGAGAACCCGATGACGAATTCGTCGTCGGCCATCGAGAGCAGGAGCATCGCGAGCGCGCGCTCCCGCCCGTCGCCGGCGCCCTCGAAGTCCATCGCGATCGGCTGGGACTCCGTGTCGTCGGTCATCGCAGGCCCTTGTTGGCCTTCGGCTTCGCTTGCCCCGACTGTTTGCGAGCGGCGGCCAGCTTGTCGCGCATCACGTAGCCGCCCGGCTTCTTGAAGGAGCGGTCGAGCGGCGGCTGGAGCAGGTCGAGGTCGGCGAGGTCGTGGATGTCCGACCGCCGGACGACCCACAACTGGACGCTCTCCTGGCGCCGGCTGAACATCTCGCGGGCGTAGTGGAGGGCGAGCGTCGCGTCGGGCGCCATCACCGAACCGCCGTGCCGCATCGGGTCGCCGTCCTTCTCGCGCCGGAAGACTTCCCATGGTTCGAGGACGCTGGCGGGCGCGCCGGAGCCCTCGGCCACGGCGCGATCGGGCGGTGCCGAATCCGTCACGCCACGGCCGCCCGAGGATTGCCGAGGATCGCGTCGCGGACCCACTGCGTCGCGTCCCAGTTCGCGCGGCGGAAGTCGAGCCGCTCCTGCGACATCGGGCCGTGATTGGTGACGACGGTCCGGAGCTCGTTCCAGTCGGGCTCGCCATAAGCCCAGGCGCCGGTTGCCGGGTCGAGGGCGAGAGCGGCGTCCGGGATCGTCAGGCCGAGCTCCCGGATCCGCGGCACGTAGATCCCGATGAACTCCTGGCGGAGCTCCTCGCTCGTCTTCGCCTTGATCTTCCAGTGGATGTCGCGGTCCTTGGCCCGGTCGCTGCGCGGCCCGTGCATCTGCATGAGCGGACCCCACCAGCGATCGAGCGCCTCCTGGATCGCCGCGCGCTGGGTGGGCGTCCCGGTCGCCATCGTCACCACGACGTCGCGGCCGTGCATGATGTGGACTGACTCCTCCCAGCAGATCTTCTTCATGGTCCGGGCGTACGGAGCGTAGGAAGAGTCCCGCAGCGCCTGTTGGGCGACGATCGCGGCCGCGTCGACGAGCCAGGCGATGATCCCGATGTCGGCCCACGATTTCGTCGGGTAGTGGAAGACGTTGTGAAACTTCGTCTTGCCGTCGAGGAGATCCTGGATCATCGCCTCGCGCGGCTTCCCGAGATCCTCGGCCACGCGATAAAGCAGCTGGGCGTGGCCGACCTCGTCCTGGACCTTGGCGGTGAGGGCCAGCTTCCGGCGGAGGGTCGGCGCCCGCATGATCCACTCGCGCTCGGGCAGGACGCCCATCAGCTCGCTGTTGGCGTGCATCTCGACGAAGCGCAGGACCGCGGTCCGGTACTCGTCGGGCATCCAGTCGGTTGCCTCGACCTTGCCGCCGCCGGTGACGTGCTCCTCGAAGTGGCGGTAGCGCTCGTCGTGGTCGAGGGCGTCGTCGTTGAACGGCAGCGCGCTCCGCTCGCGCGGCGGTAGGACGGGGTCGAGGGCGAGCGGGTCGGTCATCGGTGGTCCTCCGAGAGGGAGCGCAGGGCGAGCTCGACGATGTGGTCGGCGATCCGGTCAGAGGTGAGGCGACCTTCCGGCCGGTACCAGGTCGCGATCCCGTTGAGGGCGGTCAGGATGAACGCGGCGGCGATGGCAGCGTCGGTCGCGCCGAAGGCCCCGATCGAGATCCCGTCGGCGATCGTCTCGCGGAACCGCGCCTCGTACGCGTCACGGCGCCCGGCGATCGCGGCGCGCCGGCCGCCGGACAGGTGACGCCATTCCGTCACGAACACGCTCGTCCGCCCCGGATCGGCGAGGACGACCTCGACGTGAGCCTCGACGAGGGCGGCGAGCCGCTCGACGGCGTCCGCCCCGCTGGTCTCGTCGGCCGCCCGATCCGCCGCCATCTCGAACGACGAGGCCGCCCGGTCGACGATCGCCCAGAGGAGGTCCTCCTTGGACGCGACGTGGGCGTAGAGGCTGGCCCCCTGCATGTCGAGCGCCCGGGCGATATCGCGGATGCTCGTCGCCGCGTAGCCGTTCGCGCGGAACAGCTCGCTCGCAACCTCGTCGATCTCGCGTCGGCGCGCTCCGGTCTCGATCACGTGTCGGCTCCTACCTAACGATCGTTAGGATTGTCGCTCCGGACCGATGTGCCGTCAACCGTTCGGACGCGACTGACGCGGTGCCCAGATCTCCGGCAGCTGGAGCGGCAGACGCAGCGATGAGCGCGCAACGACGACCACAGAAAGCCCCCACGCCGTCTTGGACTGAATCGCCATGAACGCGACGGCCGGTAGGGCGAGCAGGCCGCCAGGCGATGTCAGATGCAGCCTGTCCCGGCGACCGCGACTGGCCGAGTCTTCCATAGATCGTTCGTGCGGCGGTCCGTCCGGCCGGATGTCACAACAGAGCGGCGACGTCCGAGAGGCAGAGCTTGTTCGACTCTCCAGGGCCATGTGCGGTGAAGGCGGCGAGGATCCCGGCTGACGAGACCTCGCCGCCTTAGAACTCCAACGAGCTGAGTTCGCCCTCGATTTGACCCGACTGCAGGTTGAGTACGGTCAGCCTCGCGGTCTCGCTCCGTTGGTAGATCAGCGATTGCCGATCTGGGCTGAGGGTCCCCTGTCCGCCGCCGTAGCCGGGCGGTCGAACGACCTGGCGCGCACCGTCATGCTGAACGATGAAGTCC
>DATAIW010000312.1:0-1813 GCA_036262455.1 Candidatus Limnocylindrales bacterium
TGGAGATCGACGACGATGACGTCGAAGGAGCGGCGCGCGCGGTCGATCGCGTCGGCGACCGCCGCCGGGTCGAGGTGGCCGGTCTTCAGCGGGCTGGACGAGAGGACGAGCACCTTCAGGCCGGACGAGTGCGCGGCGACCAGCTCCTCCAGCGTCTCGGGGACGGCGCCCGGCCCGCTCTCGTGGGTTTCGGCGAGCGAATCGACGAGGGTTCGGACGTTCTCCAGGCCGAGCGAGCTCGCGATGTGGCCGGTCACGGTGTCAGCGTCCACGAGCAGGACTTTCCGGCCCATCGCGACGAGCGAGGCCGCCAGGTTGACGGCGATCGTCGTCTTGCCCACCCCGCCCTTCGGGTTGAAGACGCTCAGGAACGCGCCCCGCCGCGACCAGTCTTCGGCCGAGAGCGAGCCGGACTGGATCACCGCGCCGCTGCCGTCGTCGACGGTCATCTGGCGGATCAGCATCGCCTCCACGCGCCAGCGGAGCGCCTCCGGCGAGTAGGGTCGGGTGAAGTACTCGTCGTGCGCGCCGGCGCGCCCGGCCGCACCGGCCAGCCGGTCGAGCGTGCGCGGTGAGACGATCATGAGGGCCGGGATGTCCCGCCCCGGCTCGTGGAGGAGCTCGTAGTACTCGAGCGATTCGTCGAAGTCGCTCTCGCCGTCGAGGATCGCAACGGCGACGTCGTGGCGGCTCGCGAGGAGCGTCGCGAGGTCGCCCGGGCACCCGACGACGACCGGCTCGAAGTCAGCTTCCTTGAGCACGTCGACCACGTGCGGCTGTTCGTCGCCGGGCAGTGCGATCGCGATCGCGGGGCGGGCCATCCCTCCGGGTCCTTTCGTCTCGCGGACTGGTGTGCTCAGTCCTCGGGGTCGTGGGCGCTCGCGGTCACGATCCCGTCACCGCCGCCGGTGACCCGGGCCTGGAAGCCGGGAAGCGTCGGGATCAGGTCGCGGAGGGCGACCTCCGCCTGGTGCTGGACGGTGAACAGGAACTCGCCGTCCGGCCCGGACGAGACGCCCACGTGGCGCACGCCCGCCTGGCGGCTGAGATGGCGCTTGAAGCTCGCGATGCTCGCGACGCTGACGAGGCCCGTCACGATGACCTGGGTCGAGGACACGGGCGCGGCTGGGGGCGCGTCGGCTGGGGCGCCGGACGTCGACGACGGGACGAGGCCGGCGAGGCGGGCGGCGAGGTTCTCCTCGTCGAGCTCCGGGATCTCCGAGATCTCGGCCGCGGCGGCTTCCGAGGCGGCGGCCTCGGCCGCGGCGAAGTCGGGAGTCAGCCCGAGCATCGCGAGGCGCGGATCACGGGCCGGGGTGTTGTCCTCCGGTGCCGACGGCAGCGCGACATCGGGCTCGGCCACGGACGCGTCGGCGGCCGCCTCGAGCCCGGGCTCGGCAGGCGCAGCCTCGACCGACGCCGCGGCCTCGGCGGCCGTCTGGATCGCGGCCATCGCGGCGTCGCGGTCGAACGAGAGGTCGCCGGTCGGGGATGGCGTTGCGGCCGGCGCGGTGTCGGCGACCGTCACCTCCTCGGCCTCCAGGGCCGTCGTCGGCATCTCGGCGATCGGCTCCGGTTCGGCGATCGGCTCCGGTTCGGCGATCGGCTCCGGCTCGGCGATCGGGATCCCGACGGCAGGCTCGGTCATGAGCGCGGTGAACGCGGTGTCGTCCATCTCGTCGAAGGCCGGCGCTTCGGGCATCTGCTGAGCGCGTGCAGCCAGGATCGTCAGGTCCGTCTCCGTGAGCAGCTCATCGAAGAAGGCCGCCATCTCCGCCTCGAACGAGGCGATCTGTCCCTGGATCCGGGTGAC
>DATAIW010000313.1:0-3858 GCA_036262455.1 Candidatus Limnocylindrales bacterium
AGTCCACCGATGTAGACCTGGATCGTGTTCTTCGCGGCCGCCGGGGCGTGTTCTCCCCAGAGCCGGTCGATGATGTGATCGACCGACACGACCTCGCCGGCAGCCAGCGCGAGGATGGCGAGGACGCCTCGTTGCCGCCGAGCTCCGGGGTCGACCTCCTGCCCGCCGACCAGGACGCGCATCGGACCGAACAGCCGGATCTCGAGGTCGCGAACCGCCTCATCGGACGTCGCGCGTTCGCTCATTGAGCGGCATTGTGCGGGTCCGGCCGCGTCCGGATTCCCCGTTTCGACCGACGAAGGAATCGCGTCCAGGTGCGGCGGCTCCCGACACGGTGCAACGTCCGGGGCGCAAGATCGTCAGGTTTCCGAACGCAGGGCTCCGCCGAAGGAGGGGCAAGTCATGGACCCGGTGCTGGACCGCATCGACGATTGGGAACGAGCCGGCTTGATCGATGGCTCGACAGCCGCGCGGCTGCGCGCGGCCGAGGCGGGCCGCGCTGACGCCGCTCCATCGCCGGACCTGGCCGGCGAGCGGACCCCGATCGATCCGGTTCTGCCGCAATCGAGGGCCGGCCATCTCTCCGTGTCCGCGGTGTTCGGGCCGGGCGTCACGATCGGCGAGATGTTCGGATACCTGGGCGGCGGGTTCATCCTGGGCGCCTGGTCGGCCTTCGCGGTCCGGCTCGCCGGGTCGAACGTCGACACGTCGATGATCGGAGCCGGCGCCCTCATTGCGGCCGTCGGCCTGGTCGTCGTCGGCCTCGCCCTCGGAACCGCCGACCCTCGCCGTCGGCGCGCGGCCGGGGTCGCGCTGCTCGTGGCGGTGCCCTACGTTTCGATCGCGGCCGCCGCCTTCCTCGGCCGCTCGCGTCTCGACCCCTACCTGCTCGCGATCGTCGTGACCGCCGTGACGGTCGGTGCCGCGACCCTCACCAGGCTGCTCCTGCCGGCTCTCCTGACGACGCTCGGGCTGGTCGGCTCGATCACCGGCTTCGGTTGGGCGGTCCTCGCGTACGCCCTCACGCTCGTGACGCCACGCTTCGACGTCGGCTTCCCGAGCCAGCCTCCACAGAACGAGGTGCCGGTCGTGATCGTCTCGGCCGTCGGCTGGCTGCTCGTCGCCCTCGTGCTCGGCTTCTTCGCCATCGCGGAAGATCGCGCCGCCCCGGAGCCGGCGGACGATCCGGACGGTCACGACGCCGCACGCCGCCGATCGACGCTGATCCGGGCGTGGGCGGGTCTGGTCGCGGTGTGGGGCCTGGCATCGGCCGTCAGCCGATCCGGGTACGGCTTCGACTTCGGACGGGTGATCCCGGCGTGGATCGGCGACGCGGCGATCCTGGTCCTCGCACTCATCCTCGTGGAGCGGGCGTTCCGGCGCGATTCCGGCGCGTTCCTGTTCGCCGCCGGCATCGGGTTCATCACCGCGCTCACCGACTTCAACTTCACCTACCTCGGTGAGAGTCGCGACCTCGGCCTGCTCATCGAGGGTGGGATCCTGCTCGCCGTCGGGTTCGCTGCCGATCGCCTCCGTCGCCGGATGCCGGGCGGGCGATCGATGCCGCCGCCGTCCGTGGTCGAGCCGGTCGCGAACACCGCCTCCTGAACCGAGCCGACCGCGCTCGCCTTCAATTCCGGCGGCCCGCGAAGATGCCCATGACCTGGCGGACGTCCGCGACGTCGTTGCCATCGGGTCGTTCGTCGAGGTAGAGCCGGAGCGCGGCGATCGCCTCACCGAACCGGCCCATCCGGCCGAGCAGGAGGCCGCGATCGCGGCCGTGCTCCGGGTCCGTCGGCTCGAGGACGAGCAACAGGTCGATCGCGTCGACGGCGGCCGGCCAATCGCGCCGCCCGAGCCGGGCCGTCCTGAGATTGCGCAGGACCCGGGCGAGGATCTCGCGCCGGCCGGCCGGCCTGAGCATGCCGGCGTGGAGCAGCACGCCATCCCCGATCGCGCGTCGGATCAGCGCCTGGCAGTCGTCGGGGGTCAGCGCCCGGCCGCCATCGGCCGGATCGAACAGGGTTCCGTCGGGACCGCCGACGATGAAATGACCGGGCAGCCCGATCCCGACGAGGGCGAGCCCGAGCCGGGCGGCGACCTCCAGCTCGACGATCGCAAGGCTGATCGGCAGCCCGATCCGGCGGGCGATGACCTCGTCGATGTGGCTGTTCGGCGGATCGCCATACTCGGCCGCGGTCGGCCCGCGGAAGCCGAGCTCGCGGTACAGGACGTCGTGGAGGCGAGCGACGACGGCGGGCGTCGGATCGCCGGAGTCGAGGCGGATCCGGACGCGCTCGGCGATGGCGTCCAGCTGGCCGAGGATCGTTTCCTCGTCGATGGCTGGACGCCCGAGGCCCGCGATCAGGAGCGCGCCGATCGCGAGATCGATGTCCGGCTCCGGTCGCGCGACGAGGCGGGCGAACCGGGCGCGATCGGCGGTGCGACGGTCCTCGAGCCGCGCACGCTGGTCGTCCATCTGCGGAGTCTAGGACGGAAGCACCCGGGCCCGCGTCTCGCTCGTCGTCTGGACAGGTGGGCTACCGTGCACTGCATGGACCCGACCGACGAGACGCGCCGTCGCCCCGACGAGGACGCCAACCTCGCCCTCGAGCCCGCCCGCCGGAACCGGCGCCGGCGTGCCCAGGGCGGCCTCGGCGACACGATCGGCGGTGTCATCGTCGGCTTCGACTACCAGGTGTTCCGGGCGACCAAGCCGCCGGCGATCCTCGTGGAATCGGCGAAGCCGGTGCGCGGCCTGTCCGGCGAGGGCGGGACGATGCTCTCGATCGACTTCCCGGGGGACGTGCCGTCCACGGACGACCTGGCGACCTGAGACCAGCGATCCGGCGGGCGTCGTGGATCGTCTTGGGGTAGGCTGCGCAATTCCTGGTGGATTCCTCGGAGATAACGCCTCGCCGATGCCAGCCGACAGCCCGTCACCGTCGATCGCGCCCGGACTCGGCCCGCTCCGCCCGGCGCCCGCCGGCCTCCCCGAACCCACGCTGGCGCCCCCGGTCGTCGCCGAATCCGCCGATCCGTTCACGACCCTCCGGGTCATCGTTCTGCTCTCCCGGATCGAGCGGGCACGGCCCGTCCGCCTGGCCGATCTCGTCGATCGGTTGAACGCGACCCACCTCGACTGGCTCTTTCCGGTCGCGGTCGTCGCGGACGTCGCCGTCGCTCTCCAGTCGAACTGGATGGCCGACTACCGCAACGGCTCGGGGATCGTCCTCGCCGACGGACCGTACGGCCCGACGATCGAGATCGAGGACAGCAGCCGGGTCGATCCGTGGATCGTCCGCCAGGCTGAGCGCGAAGCCGCCGCCTGTCGCGAGCGTCTGGCCGCATTCAGCCGGCTCGACCGGCCGACCGGGGAGGGATAGCCCGATGTGCTTGTGTCCGCGGCGGGCCCGATCCCGCTGATCGTCGCCCGCGACCCTCGCCGTTCCGTTCATCCGACACGTCTCGCGGCCGCGCCCGTTCGCCTGGTCGCCGCACCGAAGGGAGCATTCCAGTGACCGTTTCCGGATACGCCAACGATGTCCTCGTCGACGCAGCCTGGGCTCGTGCCCACCTCGACGATCCGTCCGTCCGTTTCGTCGAGGTCGATGTCGATACGACCGCCTATGACCAGAGCCATCTACCGGGGGCCGTCGCCTGGAACTGGACCAGCCAGCTGGCCGACGGGATCCGCCGCGACATCGCGAGCCGCGCGGAGTTCAGCGCCCTGCTCAGCGCCGGCGGCATCGGCCCGGACACGACGATCGTCCTCTACGGCGACAACAACAACTGGTTCGCCGCGTGGGCGTACTGGCAGCTCAAGCTGTTCGGCCAGCGCGACGTCCGGATCCTCAA
>DATAIW010000314.1:0-2218 GCA_036262455.1 Candidatus Limnocylindrales bacterium
AGCCGGACCTGTCGGCCCTGCCGCCGCTGCTGGCCGCGACCGGCACGTTCGCTGACCTCCGCAAGCGGCTGATCGCGCCGCTTTCGGCATCGGCGGGGGGCGGCGCGAACAGCGCTACGAACGGCGTCGGATCGGTTGCCCCGTCGCGGCGGCACGGCCGTCACGTCGGCCTGAGCTCCGTCCCGCACGGCGCCAAGACGTTCCTCGCCGCGACCCTCGCCGGCGTCGCCGAGGGCGAGCGATTGGCGTGGATCGCCCGCGACGCCGAGATCGGCGATCGCGTCGCCGAGGAGCTGGCAGCGTGGCTCGGCGATCCGGGCGGGGTCGTCGTGCTCGAGCCGCGGACCGCGCTCGCGTACGAGCGGAGCGAGCTCGTCGCCGACGAGACCGCGGCCCGCGTCGCCGCCCTGTCGACCTGGCGGAGCGGCGGCGCGCGGATCCTCGTCGCGAGCGTCCAGGCCCTCCTCCAGCACACGATCACGCCAGATGATCTCCCGGCCGAACCGCGCCGGTTGCGGATCGGCGGCCGGCTCCGTCCGGAGGCGCTCCTGCGCGAGCTCCTCGGCCTCGGCTATTCGCCCGCGTCAGAGGTCGCCGGGCGGGGCGAGTTCGCCCGGCGCGGCGGGATCGTCGACGTCTTCCCGCCGTCGGCGCCGCTGCCGGTCCGGATCGAGTTCTTCGGCGACGAGATCGATTCGCTGCGAGCGTTCGACCCGACCGACCAGCGCACCGTCGGCCCGCTCGACGAGGCGATCCTGCTGCCCGCGTCGGAGTTCCTCGCGCCGCACGGGGGAGCGGCCGCGCTCCGCGCGCGGCTTGGCCGGGCTGCCGCGAAGCTGCCGGAGCGACTCGCCGCCGACCTGGCCCGCTTCGAGGGCGACGGCTCGGAAGCAACGAGCGCGGCCGATGGTCCGGTCGCCGGGACCGAGGGCCTCACGAGCCGCGCCCTGACCGTCGGCGACGCCGCGGAAGTGTGGGCCGCCCAGCTCGCCCCGGCGACCGGCTTCGACCACCTCGACCCCGCGACCCTCCTGATCCTCGACGAACCCGGCGAGATCGCCGAGGCCGCCGACTTCCTGTGGCGCCAGGCTGACGAGCGCCGCGGCGAGCTGATCGAGACCGGCGACCTGCCGAAGGACTGGCCATCGACCTACCTCGGACCACGCGACTGGAAGACCCGCCTGGTCGCCAGCCGGACCCTCGAGCTCACGTGGGAGTCGGAGATCGCGGAGGGCGCGGCGCTCGCCGCCCGGGGCCTCAGCTCGGGCGATCCGTTCGGATGGCACGAGCCGCAGCTGCCCGTGACCCGGGCGGCCGGGATCGCCGCCGCCGTCGAGCGCTGGCAGGCCGATGGCGCCCGGATCGTCCTCACCAGCGACCAGGCGCCCCGCCTCGCCGAGCTGCTCGACGAGGCCGGTCATCCCGTCGCCGTCGTCCACGCTCCGGAGGCCCCGCCGTCCGGCGCCGTCGCCGTCGTCGAGCGCAGCCTGAACGGCGGGTTCGCGGGCGGCCCCGACGGGCTCGTGTTCGTCACCGACCGGGAGCTGTTCGGGAGCGTCCGTGTCCGCCGCCCGAAGGCGATGCGACGGGTCGTCCCGCGCGACATCCTCGAACGCCTGACGCCCGGTGACCTCGTCGTCCACATCGATCACGGTGTCGCCCGCTACGAGCGGATGCTCCGGCGCGGCAACCCGGCCGAGGGCGAGGATCGCGACTATCTCGAGCTGACCTTCGCCGGGACCGACAAGATCTTCGTCCCCGTCGAGCAGATCACCCGGATCTCGCGCTACAGCGGCGCCGAGCACCCCCAGCTCAGCAAGCTCGGCGGGACCGAATGGCTCAAGACCAAGCAACGCGTCAAGAAGGCGGTCGCGGACCTGGCCGAGGAGCTCCTCGCCCTGTACGCCTCGCGAGCGAACGCGCCCGGTCACGCCTTCGCCGACGACACGCCGTGGCAGCAGGAGATGGAGGCGAGCTTCCCGTACGAGGAGACGCCGGACCAGCTCCGGGCGGTCGTCGAGGTCAAGCTCGACATGGAGGCCGGCCGGCCGATGGACCGGCTCGTCGTCGGCGACGTCGGCTACGGCAAGACCGAGGTCGCCCTGCGGGCCGCGTTCAAGGCGATCCAGGACGGCAAGCAGGTCGCGGTCCTCGTCCCGACGACGGTCCTCGCCGCGCAGCACCACCAGACGTTCAGCCAGCGGTTCGCCGCGTTTCC
>DATAIW010000315.1:0-2703 GCA_036262455.1 Candidatus Limnocylindrales bacterium
ACGTCACTGAGCGCCCGCTCGATCTCGGCGTCGCGGTCGCGCCCTGAACTCGTGCCGGTTCTCGAGCGCGCCCTGGGCGCCGACCGCGACGCCGAGATCCGGCGGGCGCTCGGTGACGTCGTCGCGATCGCCCATGATCGGTTCAGGCGGGCGGCGGGAGCGATGGAGGTCTCACGGTGATCGAGGTTGGCCCCAACAGCTACGGCAAGTCGGCGATCCGGCTGGTCAAGGTCGTGCGCGGCGAAACGCCCCATCGCGTCCGCGACCTGACGATCGCGATCGCCCTCGAGGGCGACTTCGCGGCCTCGTACCGCGACGGCGACAACAGCGCCGTGATCGCGACCGACACGATGAAGAACACGGCGTATGCCCTCGCCGGCGAGCACCTCACCGGTGCGATCGAGGACTTCGCGCTCGTGCTCGGACGGCACTTCCTTGACGCGCCGCAGGTCGAGCGGGTCCGGGTCACGATCGCCGAGCACGCCTGGCGCCCGATCGGCGCGGCGGTCGACGCGTTCAGCCGCGACGGCTCGGAGACGCGGACCGCGGCGGTCGTCGTCGGGCGGGACGGGGCAGCGGTCCGGGCCGGGATCGCCGACCTGTCGGTGATGAAGACGACCCGCTCCGCGTTCGAGGGCTTTCCGCGCGACGGCTTCACGACCCTCAAGGAGACGGCCGACCGGATCATGGCGACGAAGGTGACGGCAACGTGGGCCTACGAGCCCGCGGCCGGGCTGGATTTCGACGCCTCCTTCGCCGGCGTTCGATCCACCTTTCTCGAGGTCATGGCCGATCACCACTCGGTGTCGGTCCAGGGCTCCATCTGGATCATCGGCAAGGCGATCCTGGAGCGTCATCCCGAGGTGGCCGAGGTCTCGATGTCGCTGCCGAACCTCCACCACTGGACCGTCGACCTGAGCCCGTTCGGGATCGCGAACGACCGCGCGGTCTACATCTCGACGACGGAGCCGCACGGGCTGATCGAGGCAACGATCAGGCGCGGCGGATAGGCGGGCGGCGAACTCGTCCCCGTTGCCGGATGTCCGTCGTGCGGGCGTAGTGGCATGTATGGGTCGAGAATCGGGTCGATGGTCGAATGCGTCACGCACGAAGCGCGGCGGCGCCGCCTTGTAACGCCCGTGGTGCGGACATCCGGTGAGATCCGTGGCCGGCGCGGGGAGTAACGCCCGTGGTGCGGACATCCGGCAAGAACCTGCGGTGGTGCCGACGGGCGCCGCACCGAGAGGGCAGCGCGCCTGTGACACGCTAGCTGTCACAGGCGCAATCGAGCATGCGAGCCATGGAAGCCCGCATCGTCCAGCTCCCGACCAACGAGATCCGGGTCGACCTGGACCGGATCGTCATCGAGCGTCTCATCGTTCGCGATCCGGCGCTGGCCGCGATCGTCGCCGGACGGGACGCCGAGGACCGGCCGGCGTTCGTCGAGCGCGCCCTGAAGATCGGCCTGACCGCGCTGCAGGACGCGACCGTCAGCGTCGATGTCGATCTCGTCCGCGGCGAGTTCGACAAGCTCCTCCGCTCCTCCGAGCAGGCGAACGCCAAGGCGGCCGAGGCGCTCGACCAGGTCCTCCGCTCGAACTTCGCCGACGGCGACGGGCGGCTGCCGCGGACGCTGGAGAAGTTCCTGGGCGATCGCGGCGCCCTGCGGTCGTTCGTCGGCGAGCTCTTCGACGAGACGAAGCGCGACAGCGCGATCGGCCGGATGCGGACACTGCTCGGGACCTACTTCGACGGCGATGCGTCGAGGCTCGCGCTCCTCCTCGACCCGACCCGCCAGCACTCCCCGATGCACCAGTTCCGGACCGAGGTGACGGCCGGCTTCGACAAGCTCCACGAGCGCCTCACCGCGATCGAGGCGGCAGCGGCCGCGCGCGGCACGGAGCGGGCCCGCTCGGCGGCCAAGGGCGCCGACTTCGAGGACGTCCTCGAGGCGATGCTCGCCGACGTGGCGCGCGGCTCGGGCGATCTCGTCGATCGGACCGGTTGCGAGACCGGGGAGCTGCTGCGCTCGAAGAAGGGCGACTTCGTCGTGACAGTCGATCCGGCCCGGACCGGTGGTGCGGACGTGCGCGTCGTCGTCGAGGCCAAGGACCGCCCGATGTCGGTCCGCTCGATCCGCGAGGAGCTGCGCGAGGCGAAGCAGAATCGGGCCGCCGCTGTCGGGCTGGTCGTGTTCAGCCCGGCCCATGCGCCGTCGGGGATCGCGCCGTTCGACGTCCGCGCCGGCGACGTCTACTGCGTCATCGATCCCGCCGACCCGGATCCAGCGACGCTCGAAGCGGCCCTCCGCCTGGCCCGGCTCCTCGCGATCACCAGCCTTCGCGACGTGGAGGCCGAGGTCGACGTCGAGGCCGTGCGAGCGGCCCTCGCCGCCGTCCGGGCGGAACTCGATGCCCTCAAGGGGATCAAGTCGACCCTCACCTCGATCTCGTCGAGTGCGTCCGGGCTGCAGATCACGCTGGACCGGCTGCGCGATGGCGTGATCGCCCGGGTTGCCGACGCCGAGGCCGAGATCCGGGCCGCTCGCGCCGCAGCCAACTGACCCTCGGGCGGCAGGTCGGCATCGACGCTGGTCCGTTGGCGAGTTGCTCCGTTCGGGGTGGAGGACTAGGGTCTGATGTGGTTGGGACGTGCGGCCCATCCAGCGATGGGACCACCGGGTCCTGTCATCGACCAGCGTCC
>DATAIW010000316.1:0-10899 GCA_036262455.1 Candidatus Limnocylindrales bacterium
GTGCTGCATCCCGGGGTCGCCGACCTCCCGGACGATGGATCGGATGACCGTCCACGATGCGTCGTAGCCGTATTGCTCGCGGGCGTCCGTCTCCGCGTCGGTGATCCGGCCCGGGTGCACCCAGTCGACGAGCCGGACCGCGGCCTTGTCTGTCGGGCTGACGGTGCCGGGAGTGAAGCTCGGGCTGCCGATCCCGTCGAGCGCCTTCGCGGCATACGTGTCGGCGAAGCCCTCGTTGATCCAGCGACCGTCGAACAGGTCGCCGTTGAACCAGGCGTGCGAGGCCTCGTGGAGGATCGTGAGGTCGTCGAGGTCCTCGCTGATCTCGATCTTGTCCTCGCCCTGGAGGAACACGCCGGCGTAGCCCTCGAGCAGCGGGGTGTGGACCTCGAAGATCGACAGGTCGCCGGTGACCGGCCAGTTCAGCCCGGTCTGCTCGACGAGCTCGGGCAGTCCGGTGGTGAGCAACGCGCTGACGCGCTTCTGCCAGGCAGCGTCTTCTGGCCACGCCCGGATGACGATGTGCTCGCCACCGCTCAGGTCGACCCGTTCGTTGGTGAGGGCGCTCTCGCGGTCCGCGTTGACGACGAGGTACCAGCTCCCGACATCGCTGATCCCGGTCGACCGGAAGACCGTCGTTCCGGCGCTCGTCGACTTCGTCGCATCGGAGCCGGTGGCCTCGGCGTCGAAGCCCTTGGGGACGACGACCCGGACGCTGCCCTCGTCGCCGAAGGCCCACGCGACGAACGTGGCGAACGCGGACCCGACCCGGATATCGCTCTTCGATCGCGGCGCCCCGCCCGGAAGGTCGAAGGTGATATCGATCCGGGTCGACTGTTGGTAGAAGAGCGACGCCCGGAATCGGACCTCGAGGACGAGATAACCGTCAGCCGCCTTCGTCGACGTCGTCAGCCGGACGCCGGTCGACGTCGCCCGGATGTTCCGCGCCTCGGGCTGGATCGCGACCCGGGCGCCGTCGTAGAAGTACTTCGTGACGACCCCGCCGGAGGTCACGTTCGGCTTGTTGTTGCGGGCGGTGACGGCCAGCGCCACGTGGACGACATGGCGGGCCGGCGAGATCGTGTAGGTCGCGCCGGTGGTGAGCTCGAGGCCGTCGCTGGCGGCCCGCGCGATCGGCACGTGGGCCGGGGCGAACGTGCCGGCGAGGGCGAGGACGGTCGCGGCGAGGGCGAGGAGGACCCGCCGCCCCGACAACGGCCGTGCGGGGCCCTCATGCGTCGCCGGTCCGACCCCCATGACGATCAGCCCTTGTCGGCGATGGGCAAGTGGCGGCGGCTGCTCCGGTCCCGGAACCAGCGCAGCAGGAGCCAGCCGGCGACGAGCACCGCAGCCAGCGATGCGCCGATGGCGAGGACGCGGTTGCGACCGATGTCGGCAGCGGTCGTCCAGATCGTCCGGGCATACGCCGACGACTCGACGCTCGCGCGAAGGTCTCCGGCCGAGAACGCCGCGACCGCGGCCGCTACCAGCGCGGACGGGTCGCTGTTCCAGAGCCCGATGCGCGTGATCATGTCCGGCTCGGCGGGTCGGGTGGCGACGGTCTGGCGATACGCGTTGATCGCGGCCAGCTCCGCCTCGGCCTCGGCGGACGCGGCCGCAAAGCCGCGCGGCCCCTCGAAGTCGGTCTGCATCGTGGACGGCGGCGTGAGCCCGGCGGCGGCGGTCGCATCGAGCACGACGTCGCGGTCATCGAGCGCGGTGCTCGCCCCGTCGAGGAGCTCGTTCGCCTGATCGAACTGCCAGGCGCGCAGGGCGTCGCGCACGACCCGCGGCAGGAGCCACGTGTCGGCCTGCCGGGCGACGGCCGCGTAGCGCTGGCCGACGTTGGCGCGGTCGATGAGCAGCGCCTCGTCGGCCGACCGAACGACCCACGCCTTCCACAGGTCGTCGTAGGTCTTGGCGGTCCGCTCCTCGAGCAGGTCGAGCAGCCCGCGCCAGTCGGGGGCTGCATCGCTCGTTTCGAGGCTCGCCCGCGGGCCGGTCGGCTGATAGGCCGCGCGTCGCTCGCGGATCGCCTGCCAGACCGTCGTCAGCCCGTCCGTTCCGGCCCGTGCGGCGATCAGGGTCGCGAGCTTGAGCGCCGCGGCGTACTCGGCATCCTCGACCGTGGCGTCGTCCTCGCCCGCGGCGGACCACGAGTTCAGCGGCACACGCGACTTCTCCAGAGCCGGAGTCAGGACGTCGCCAGTCACCTTCTTCTGGCCGATCGCCTTCGCGGCACGCAGGGCGTAGTACGACGCGAACCCCTCGCTCGCCCAACGATCGGCCAGGAGCCCGCCGTCGAACCAGGCATGGGCCGCCTCGTGGAGGACCACGAACGACGTCGCGTAGTAGGCGATCTCGATCTCGCCGGCCGGCGGGTTGTAGCGTCCGGAGAAGCCGGTCGCATTGCGGCTGATGGCCTCCGACACGATCAGCGGCTGCTCGACCGTCCAGGGCAGGCCGATGTCCTTCGCCAGGGCCGGCAGGCCGCGGGTGAGCAGGCTGCCGACCCGCTTGGCCCAGGTCGGGTCGTCCGGCCAGGCGCGGAGCGTGATCGGGACGGCCTTGCCGTCGACGGTGACCCGGAGCGTCGTCTCCTTGTAGGCGCCCGGCCGGTCCGCGACGAAATAGGCGAAGAAGGTCAGCGGGCTCGCGAGGCGGCCCGTGGCATAGGTCACGTTGCCGAAGGTGTCGGTCGCGGGCTTGCCGAGCAACGGGGCGTCGACGTCGATCGAGAACCCGGCCGGGAACACGACCGTGACGCTTCCGCCCGGGTTGCCCGCGCTGCCGAAGCCCCAGGCCCCGAAGCTCACGAGCGTCGTCCCGATGCGGGTCGTCCGGGTCGCCGCGCCGCCGGGATCGGTGATGTCGAAGGTCAGCTTGAAGCGGCGCGTCCCGCCGGCACCGAGCTGCTTGCCGAAGTCGATCCGGAGAAGCGTGTACGTGCTCGCCCGGCGCTGGACGTGGACCGTCGGATGGGCGCCCGGGGTCGTGACCTTGTAGCCGGTCGTGCCCGGCTGGACGGCGAGGAACGCCCGGTCGAAGAAGTACCGGCGAGTCTTCGTGTCGGTCCGATGGTTCGTCGCCGCGAGGGCGACCGCGACGTGGACGCGGCGTCTGGCCGGGTCGACCGTGTAGCGCGCATCGGCGGTCATCGTCAGGCCGCCGGTCGCGGCCGCGGCAGCCGGGACGGCGAACGGCGCGCCGGCCGGGAGGAGGGCAGCCGCCGGGATCGAGATGACGGCGGCGAGAAGCGCGAGCCCGACGACGAGGCCGTGGCGCCGGGCTGGTGAGCGGTTCACGAGGGGGTCACCGGAACGACGTCGGCGGCGGATGCCGCGGCGTCGGAGGCTGCGGCGTCGGAGGCCGCGGCGTCGGAGACCGCTGACGTCGGCTCCCCGATCAGCTCGGCAAGTCGATCCGCGTAACGCGCGATCAGCTCGGCGCCCCTGCTGACCCTGTCCGACCTGTCCGGGATCCGGCCGCCGATCCACAGCCAACCCGCCGACTCCTCGAGCAGCTGGTCGGCGATCAGGAGGGAGCGTGCGATTGCGAGCCCGAGCTCATCGCGGTCGGCGGTCCGCAGCGCGAGCTCGCTCGCCAGCACAGGCCGATCGTCCTCCGCCAGGGAGAACTTGACGAACGGGAATTCGTCGTTCCAGCGAAGCAGCTTCCGGAAGGACTTGCGGAATGCATCGCCGATCGGCGGGGCGAAGTGGACCCAACAGATCAGCGCCAGCGACGGATCGAGGATCACCGTGATCGGCAGGTCGAAGCGCCGCCGGCCATCGAGCCGGAGGTCCCACGACGTTACGCCGTCGCGATCGGCCCGCGCCAGGGGCACGAGGCCCAGCTCGTCGAGCCAGCGCTCGACATCCGCCGGGCGCACGAGGGCACCCGGCTCTGAAGAAGGCATGGCGGGCAGTCTACCGTCAGTCCTCGATCCCGGCTGCCGGGACGAGTCCGCGCTCAGCCCTTCTGGCCGCCCCCGGTGACGACCGTCCGCGCTGTCCGCACGGATGGCACGGTCTCGCGCTTGCCGTTCGTCGAGGCGTCGACGGGGACCGCGATCCGCGTTTCGGCCGCACGGTTGGCGGCGGCGATCCGGGCGGCCGCGGTTCGCGGCCTGGCCGATTCGACCGACGATCCGCTCTTGACGTTCCGGCTCGGGAAATCGGCCGCCTTGACGTCGCCCGCGATCTTGACATTGCGCCCGATCCGGACGCCGCGCGGGATGATCGAGCGCTTGCCGACGACCGTGATGCCGGTGTTCAGCCGTCCCGGCTCCTGCCTGTTCGGGGTGTCGAAGTCCGGCCCGTCGCCGACGATCGCGCCCGACCCGACGACGACCTCCTTGTCGAGGATCGCTCGATCGATGACCGCCCCCGAGCGGATGACCGAGTCGAACATCACGATCGAATCACGGACGACCGCGCCGACGTCGACCCGGACGCCCGGCGAGAGGACGGAGTTGACGACGGTCCCGTTGATCACGCAGCCGTGGCTGATGAGGCTGCGGTGGACCTGCGCCGTCGGGCCGACCTGGGCCGGGGCGCGTTCCTCGGACCGGGTGTGGATCAGCCAGTCGCGGTCGTAAAGGTCGAGTGCGGCGTGATCCTCGAGCAGGGCGAGGTTGGCTTCCCAGTAGGACTGGATCGTGCCGACGTCCTGCCAGTAGCCCTCGAAGTGATAGCCGAAGACGCGGGCGCCGCCGTCCAGCATCGCCGGGATGACGTCCCTGCCGAAGTCGATCCGGTCCTCGCTGAGCCATGTTCGAAGGGCCCGCTTGGAGAACACGTAGACGCCCATCGAGGCGAGGTCGCTTTTGGGGTGCTTCGGCTTCTCCTGCCATTCGACGACCCGGTCGGCGTCGTCGAGGGCGAGGATGCCCATCCGCGACGCCTCGGCCAGGGGCACCTGGCGGACAGCGATCGTGACGTCGGCGCGCTTCCGCTTGTGGGCCGCGATGAACGGCTGGTAGTCCATCTTGTAGATGTGGTCGCCGGCGAGGACGAGGATCACGTCGCCCGCGTCGTGCTCGATCACGTTGAAGTTCTGGAGGACCGCGTCGGCCGTCCCGCGGTACCACTCCGCCACCCGGCCGCGGGCGATGTACGGCTGGAGGAGCTTCACTCCACCGGTCGTCCGGTCGAGGTCCCACGGCCGGCCGAGGCCGATGTGGTCGTTCAACGAGCGGGGGTTGTACTGGGTCAGGACGACCACGTTGGTGATGTCCGAGTTGACGCAGTTCGACAGGGTGAAGTCGATGATCCGGTACTTGCCGCCGAACGGGACCGCGGGCTTGGCCCGGACGCCCGAGAGGATGGACAGGCGCTCGCCTTCACCGCCGGCGAGGATGACGGCCATCGTCCGCTTCATATGCGGATGCTAACACCGTGGCGAGTCGTTCCGGTCATCGGGCGATGACGGTTCGATTGCGATCCCGTGATCGTCGCCCCAACGTGCGCGCGCCGGCGCCGCGCCCTAGAGGAACAGGCGCGGGTTGACGAAGTCGTTGTTGAAGCGGACGGCCCAGTGGAGATGGGCGCCGGTCGAGTGGCCCGTGTTGCCCTCGTGGCCGATCACCTGGCCCGCATGGACCGCGGTCCCGGCACCGGCGGGGCAGTTCGGCAGCATGTGGGCATACCACGTCTCGAGCGACTGGCTGTGGCCGATGATCACGATCCAGGCCGGGTCCGCGCCGTCGGCGTAGTTCCAGCCGCAGTAGACGACGGTGCCGTTGCCGGACGCCCGGACCGCGGTCCCGTACGGGGCGACGATGTCGATGCCCTGGTGGAAATGGGGGCAGGAGCCGAGCGGCGGCTCCCAGGTCATGCCGGTGCAGCCGAAGTCCTGGCTGACGGTACCGACCATGGGCCAGCGCAACGTCCCGTTGTATTGCGAGGGAATGTTGCCGTGGGCGTAGGCGGCCGCGACGAGGTTGCTGATCCGCTTGGCCAGCACCGCCTTGGCGTGGCCGGCGGCCGCGATCGCCTTGGCGAGGTTGTGCTTGTTGGCGGCGAGCTTGCGGTACGCGTCTCTCTGGACCGCGAGCGCTCGTGCCGTCTCGGCCTCGAGGCGCTTCAGCTCCTTCTGGGCAACCTTCAGCTCCTTGAGCGCGGCGTCGAGCTTGACCTTCTGGGCGGCGGTCGCGACCCGCAGGTCGTCGGTCGCCTGGCGCGTCTCGATCACGGATTCGTGGACCGCGCCGAGGGTCGCCTGGTCGTGGACGATCTGCTCGGCCAGCTGCTTGTCCTGCTCGCCGACGTCGATCGTGTAGCTGACCTGGGACAGGACGTCGGTGAAGGACCCGGCCGACAGGAACGTCTCGAGCATCGAGGTCCGATCGGTGTCGTAGGCCTGGCGCAGGCGCTCCGCCAGGAGGGCCTTGCGCTCGCGCAGGTTCACGGTCATGACCGATTCCTCGACCGTGATCCGGTCCAGCTGGATGTCGAGCTGCTGGAGCGTCGCCACCTGGGCGAGGTAGTTGCGCCGGACGATGTTGATCTTGACGCCCATCGACGTGATCGACTTCTTGACCGACGACAGGTCGGCGTTGATGCCGCTCAGCTGGCCGCGCGTCGAGTCGATCTGGGAGCTGAGGTCCGCCTGGAGGGCGTTGATCTCGGCGACCTGTCTCTTCTGGTCCTTCAGCTGCTGGGCAAGCGCGGTCTGGCGCGCACGGGCGTCACTGAGCTCGTCCGCGCCGGCCGGCGAGGTCGGTCCACCGAAGAGCCCGACGAGGAGCGGAATGAGGACAAGCAACGGCAGACGCATCAGGCCGCGCGGCCGGCGTCGACCCTGGCGGGTCGCGGCTGCGGGTCGCGGTTGATCGCCTGTCCGGCTGGACTCGGCGCTGCGTGACGGGTTCTTGTCCGTGTGCGCGCTGGGGCGCATCACAGGAGCGATGTCATCGTGCGAGCAAACTCCGTTGTTCGCGTCTCGCTGCGCAGGACTGCGCAGTTGCGCGGTTGGCGGCTACGCCCGCCAATTCGATCGCCCCGACGGGCACCCTCAGGACGACGACCGGCTTTCCGGCATCATACCCCGGGCGCCAACTGTAGCCAAGCTGTAACCCCTGGGCCACCCTGACTTTGGTCCCATCACTGCCTCGGACCCCACCGGAGTGCACCGGACGGCACTGCACAATTCGGGTCGACTTCACGGTCGATGAGACCGTCCATGGCGTCCGGCGCTGGGCGTCGGCGCGCGACCACCTCAGACCCGGGTGAAGATCCCCCACAGCGCGCCGAAGATCAGGAACGGCCCGAACGGCACGAACGTCCGCCGCCCGATCCGCCGTGTCGTGAGCAGCACTGCGAGGACCAACCCCGCGGCGAACAGACCGGACAGCAGACCGGTGAATGTCCGCAGGAACCCGCTCATCAGGCCAACCCCGACCAGCAGCTTCACGTCGCCCAGCCCGAACGCCCCGGCACCGAACGGAATCGAGGCCGCGTAGATCACGAGCGGCACGGCGACCGCGATCGCGATCGCCGGCAGCAGCTCGGTGCCGACGAGCGGGTTCCGGCCGATGACGTCGAGGAAGAGCGCCAGCGGGATGATCGGCAGGGTCAGCTCGTCGGGCAGGAGCCGTTGATCGAGATCGACGGCAAAGCCGAGGACCAGCGCCGCGAACCACAGCCCGAACACGGCCTGGACGATCGGGTCCGCGTCAGCGAACCGTTCGCCGAGCAGCCAGAAGGCGAACGCCCCGATCGCGCCACTGGCGATGGTCCGCCAGCCGACCGATCGGCCGGCCGGGTGCTCGTCGTCATGCGCCGGCCAGCGGACAGCGACGCGGTCGGCCGCCACGCCGAACGCCGCCCCGCCGAGGGCGAGGACGACGGCCAGGAAGTTCACCGGTCCGAGCCTGGGCTCAGGTCTTCGCCCCGGCCAGCGCGAGCTCGACGAGCGTGGCGTGGGTCACGCCGGTCGCGCCCCGTGGCGCGTACGGTGTCGTCTTCCGGAAATAGCCCGTCCCGCCGATGTCGAGATGGGCCCACGGCACCGTCCGGAACTCGCGCAGGAAGAGGCCGCTCTTGATCAGCGAGCCCTCCGCAGAACCGGAGTTCTGGAGGTCGCCGTACCAGCTCTCCATGTCCGTGACGTAATCGTCGAGGAGGGGGATCTGCCAGTACCGCTCGGCGGCCTTCGCGGCGGCGCCCATCACGTCGTCGTACCAGCCCTGGGGCGTCCCGAAGGCCCCGGTGATCAGGTGGCCGAAGGCGCGCGAGACCGCGCCCGTCAGCGTCGCGACATCGACGATGTGGGTGGCTCCGAGGCGCTCCGCGTAGGTCATCGCGTCACCGAGGATCAGACGGCCCTCGGCGTCGGTGTTGGTGATGTCGACCCATTTGCCGTTGAGCGCCTTGACGACATCGCCGGGTCGGGTGGAGTGCGGCCCGGGCATGTTCTCGACCGCCGGGGCGACCGCCAGGAGCGGCGTACCCGGGGCCAGGCGGGCCACCGTGGCGATGGCCGCGATCACGGTGCAGGCACCGATCTTGTCCATCTTCATCTCTTCCATCCGGTCGGACGGCTTGATGCTGATGCCGCCCGAGTCGAAGCAGACGCCCTTGCCGACGATCGCGAGATGGCGGTCGAGGGCGTCCTTCTCCCCCTCACCGCCGGAACGCATGACGATCATCCGGGGCGGGTTGTCGCTGCCCTGGCCGACCGCGAGGAACATCCCCATGCCGAGCTCGCGGGCACGGTCCGGCTCGATCACGTCGATCCACAGGCCGTGTTTCGCGGCGACGTCGCGGGCCTCCTGGGCGAGGACCTCGGGGCTGACGTCGTTGGCCGCGCGGTTCGAGAGCGACTTGGCGTGGTTGGCGCCCTGCCCGATGATCACGCCACGCTCGGCGGCCTTGTGCGCCGCGCCGGCATCGGCACCGGGAGCGATGAGGATCAGCTCGTCGAGGATCGGCGGGGCGGTCGCGACGTCGTCGTGGTCGCGGTAGAGGGTCCTGGGCTCGAAGCTGCCCTCGACGACCCCGCGGGCGACGAGCTCCGCGACGGCCTCGACGCCGCCGTCGAGGACATCGGCGAGGGGCGTCAACCAGATCGCGAGGCTGCGGGCCTTGCGGCCACCGAGGCGATGCTCGGCCGCGGCTCCGACGTGGAGGACCGTCTCGCGATCGAGCTTGGTTGGCTCGCCGGCGCTGACCGTCAGGACGCGGCCGGCCGCGAGCTCACCCGGGGCGGCGACCGACGAGGTGAACCGCTTGCCGCGGAGCTCGCCGAAGGCCGCCAGGGCCGCCAGCTCGCCGCCGGTTCGCTTGTTGAGCTCGCCGAGGGGTCCCTCGAACGCCGGCTCGCCGACGATCGGGATGGCGAGGACGTCGGCCTTGACGTCCCATGGCTGGTCGGTGACGACGCGCAGATGCACGGAAGGGCACTCCTGGCAGAGAGGTCGCGCCCAGGTTGGCGGGCGCGGACGGAGACAGTCCCGGCAGTGTACCCGTCAGCCGCCGGACGGCGAGGGCTCGATGCCGTCGTCGGATGCGTCCGGTTCGACCGTGACGGGCGCGCTCAGGCGATCGACCGCCGCCTGCAGCTTGGCCCGCGTCTCCTCGATGCCGATCACGGCCTGGTTGAGCCCGCCCCGACCGATCTCGGCGAGGATGATCACGAGCCCGGTCGTGTTCGAGGGCAGGAAGTCGTGGGCCTTGCGCTCGGCCGCGAAGGCGCTCTTGAGCTCGTTGGTGATCTTGCCCTTGGCCGCGATCGTCGCCTTGTAGAGGCGGGCGAGGGCCGCGTCGTACTCGGCGTTGCGATCGATCCACTGGGTCAGCGTGTTGACGTCGACGGTGTTGGCGAGGGCATCGCGGAGCGTCTTCACCTCGTCGAGCATCGCCTGGGCCGTGGCCAGGGTCTTCAGCGCGGCCGCGTACTTGCGGTCGCGCCCGGTCGCGGCCGCCTTGCCCGCGGTGGTGTCGTGGTTCGTCAACAGGATCGTCAGCCGATTGGCGACGGTCGAGCCCGAGGCGAAACGCGTCCAGGCGAGCTCGAGCCCACCGGTCGCGTTGACCGCGGCGAGCGCCAGGTCGCGGCGCTGGCTGGTCTCGGGCGACCACACGAGCGCCTCGTTCGGGCCCGTTCCCGACAGGAGCCGGACCTCCCCGAGGATCTGGCCGGACCGCGCCTCGATCGCCCGGGCGAGCCCCTGACCGTCGGCGACGGCGCTGTCGAGGGTCGCGAAGTCGGACGAGACGAGGGCGGTGAGCGCGCCGCGCCCGAGCTCGCCGAGCCGCTCGACATCCTTCGTGAGATCGGACAGCTCGACCTGGATCCCGTCGAGGGCCGCGACAGCCGCGGCGTCACCGTCGGCCGTGAGCTCGGCCCGGGCCGGGGTCGCCGGCTGGTTGGCCATCGCCGCGACGAGGCCGGCACCGCCGACCGAGACCACTGCCACGATCAGCAGCCACACGACGGCGAGCGCGGCGCGCTGGAGGAACCGGGTCATCGCCGGCATCGTAGCATCGGGCCATGGACGACCTGCCGAGCGCGCCTGCGCGCAACCCCGCGCCGCCCGTGCGGATAGCCGAATACGACGGGGGGTCGGCCGCGGGCCCAACCGGCGCGGCTGACGCCGCCGAGCAGCCCGATCGCCGCGCCCACCTCCATGCGATGCCCAAGGCCGAGCTCCACCTCCATCTCGACGGCTCGCTCCGGATCGAGACCGCCCTCGACCTGGCCCGGACGCGGGGCGTCGACGCGCCGCGCGATGGCGCCGGGATTCGGGCCGTCCTCGTCGCCCCGATGCCGTGCCGCAACCAGGCGGAGCTCCTCCGCGCCTTCGATCTCCCGATCGCCCTGATGCAGGACGCCGACGCGCTCGAGCGGATCACCGCGGAGCTCGTCGAGACGAAGGCGGCCGAGAACGTCCGC
>DATAIW010000317.1:0-4850 GCA_036262455.1 Candidatus Limnocylindrales bacterium
GACCGGCTCGCCGACCGGATGGAGCTGTTCCGTGGCTGATCGACGAAGTTCCTGCCCGGTGATCGGGAACCGGACCCGCGTGGAGGTCGTCTGAACCGCATGCCACACGTTTCCGACGTTCGCCCGACGTCGCACGATCGCCACGACCCGATCCTCGTTGCCGCGCTCGCCGCCGACGACCTCACCGGCATCGACCGCGACCAGGCCATCGCCCAGACCCGCTCCTGCGCCGAATGCGCGACCCTCCGCGACGACCTCGTTGCCCTTGCCCGGGCGACCGCGTCCGCGCCGCCCCCCTTCGCGACCCCTCCGCGCGACTTCCGATTGACGCCGGCCGATGCGGCGCGGCTCCGGCCGACCGGCTGGCGGCGATTCGTGGCCGCGCTCTCGATGCCGCGTTCCGCGGCCACACGCCCGCTCGGCGTCGGGTTGGCCACGCTCGGGCTGGTCGGCCTCCTCGTCGGCAACGTCCAGCTCGGCAGCAGTGCCGGCGTCCCGCAGGGGGCTTCGACTACAGCTGGTTCCCTCGCAGCTCCGCTGCCGAACGCCGACATGGTTCAGGTCCCGTCTGCTGGCGCCGCAGCAGGCCAGGTGCCCGCCGCCGCTGCGTCGGCCGCGCCTGCCACGGGATCAAGCTCGGAGATCTACGGAGGGGCAGTCGCCTCGTCCCTCCCGGACATGAGCCGGGGCGCCCCGATCACCGCGGCCGACTCGAGCGGCAAGGCCGCCGCGACCGAGATGCTCCCCGGCGATGCGCAGGCGGGCCGCGATGCGGTCGTCGGCGAGCCGTTCCGTCCGCTCAACGTCCTGTTCGGGGCGGCCGTCGTCGTCGGGATCGGACTCCTCGTCGGGTCGCGGCTGCGAGGGCGCCGGCCCGTCTGAGGCGGTCGTTCGATGGCTCCGGCGTGGCCGCGCGCGGGGCCGCGGGTACACTCCGCAGGTGCCCACCGAACGCCTCATGCTGCTGGACGGCAACGGGCTGATCTACCGCGGCTACTTCGCCCTCCTCGAGACCCCGCTCACGACGTCCAAGGGCGAGCTCGTCAACGCGGTGTTCGGGTTCACGAACATCGTGTTGCGGGCACTCGCCGACGTGAAACCCGACTACGTCGCGATCGCCTTCGACCTCGGCGCGCCGACCTTCCGGCATGAGCGCTACCTCGAGTACAAGGCCACCCGGACCCGGATGCCGGACGACATGCGCGACCAGATCCCGAAGGTCCGCGAGGTCGTCGAGGCCCTGAACATCCCGAAGTACGAGCGCGAGGGCTTCGAGGCGGACGACGTCATCGCCACGCTCGTCGGCCAGGCCGAGGCGGCCGACCTGTACACGACCATCCTGACCGGCGACCTCGACATGCTCCAGCTCGTCACCGATCGGACGACGCTGATGGTCTCGCTCCGCGGCGGCATCGCCAACACGGTCGCCTACGACCGCGCGAAGATCGACGATCGCTGGGGCCTCCGACCGGACCAGATGCTCGACTACAAGTCGCTCAAGGGCGACCCGACCGACAACATCCCCGGCGTCCCCGGGATCGGCGAGAAGACCGCCTCGAAGATCATCAAGACCTTCGGCACGCTCGACGCGATGTACGAGCGGCTCGACGAGCTCGAGCCGGCCAAGTTCCGCGAGCCCCTGGCGGCCGCGAAGGAGACCGTCCTCGAGAGCCGCGAGCTGATGCGCCTCGTCACCGCCCCCGACATCCAGCTCGATCTGCCCGGCGCCCGGGTCGGCTCCTACGACCGGGAGCGGGTCGTCCGCCTCTTCCGCGAGTACGAGTTCCGGACGCTGATCGAGCGGCTGCCGGCCCTCCGCGGCGAGGACCCGATCGCGGCCGCCCAGGCGCTCCGCGAGGTCGTTGCCAGAGGGACCGTGGGCGCAGCGCGGACGCCCGGATCGCAGCCACGGCCCGGCGACTGGGGCCCTGGGCGCGCGACGGCCCGACCGGCCCGCCCGGAGGGCAGCGCGGAGCTCCAGCTGTCGCTCGATTTCGGGGCCGTCGCTGCCGCGGACACGAACGGCAACGGCGCAGCGTCGCAGCCGCGGGCAACGCCGGCGACCCCGATCGACGACCTGCCGCAGGCCCTTGCCGCCGCGATCGACGACCCGTCCCGGATCGAGCTCCACGATGTCGACGGGGTCGCCGCGCTCGTCCCGTGGATCGCGGCCCAGCCGGCGATCGGGGTCGGCTACCTGCTCGACGACCCGCGGCCGCGGATGGGCTCGGCGCTGGCTCTCGCCCTGGTCGGGATGGACGGACGGGTCGTCGCGGTCGAGGGCGTCGATGCCGTCGCCGCCCTGCGCCGCGCCCTCGAGGCGAGCGGGACCCCGATCGTCGGCCACGAGGTGAAGCCGCTGCTCGTCGCCCGGATCGCCGACGACCAGGCCGCACCGGGGACGCCGGTCGCGTTCGACACCCAGATCGCCGCCTACATCCTCAACGCGTCGCTCCGCAGCCAGACGATCGCCGACGTCGCCGCCGAGCAGCTGGACCTCATCCTCCCGCCGGCCAAGGACCTCAGCCACGCGGCGCGGGCCGGTCTCGAGGCGCTCTCGGCGATGGCCGTCCGCGAGCCGCTCGAGCGCCGCCTGGCCGACGAGGCCCTCGCCCGGCTCTTCGTCGAGATCGAGCTGCCGCTGATCCCGGTCCTCGCCAGGATGGAGGCCGTCGGGGTCGTCATCGATCGCGAGGCGCTGGCCGGTCTGGCGACGGAGTTCGGCGAGGTGATCTCCCGGCTCGAGCAGGAGATCTACATCGACGTCGGCCACGAGTTCAACCTCGGCAGCCCCAAGCAGCTCGAGCAGATCCTGTTCTTCGAGCTGAATCTGCCGAAGGGTCGCCGGACCAAGACCGGCTACTCCACCGACGCGTCGGTGCTCGAAGACCTCCGGCCCGCCCACCCGATGATCGACAAGCTCCTCGAGTGGCGGGTCTACACCAAGCTTCGCTCGACCTATGTCGAGGCGCTGCCGTCGTTGATCGCCGCCGACGGCCGGCTCCACACGACGTTCCACCAGGCCGTCGCCGCGACCGGCCGCCTGTCCTCGTCGGACCCGAATCTCCAGAACATCCCGATCCGGACCCCGCTCGGGCGGCGGATCCGGCGGGCGTTCGTGGCCGGCGGGCCGGACGTGACGCTGGTCGCCGCCGACTACTCCCAGGTCGAGCTGCGGATCCTCGCCCACGTCTCGGGCGACGAGCATCTCCGCGACGCCTTCGCCCGGAATGCCGACATCCACCGTGAGACGGCCGCGCGGGTCCTCCACAAGGCGCCCGAGGACGTCACCCACGACGAGCGGTCGATGGCCAAGATGGTCAACTTCGGTCTGGCCTACGGGATGAGCGACTTCGGGCTCGCGTCGCGGGCAAACATCCCGCGCGCCGAGGCCCAGGAGTTCATCAACTCCTACTTCGCGTCGTACTCCGGGATCAGCTACTACATGATGGCGATCAAGGAGCAGGCGAAGACCCAGGGCTTCGTCACGACGCTGCTCGGCCGGAAGCGGTCGATCCCGGAGCTCCAGGCCCGCAATCCGACCCTGCGCTCGGCGGGCGAACGGATGGCGATCAACATGCCGATCCAGGGGACGGCAGCCGACATCCAGAAGATCGCGATGATCCGGCTCGACGAGCGTCTCCGGGCCGGGGCGTTCCGCTCGCGCCTGCTCCTGTCGGTCCACGACGAGCTCCTTCTCGAGGTCCCGCGCGACGAGCTCGACCGGCTCGTCCCGCTCGTCCGCGAGACGATGGAGAGCGCCCTCGCGCTGGACGTCCCCCTGACCGTCGACGTCAAGGTCGGCGACGACTGGGAGTCGATGACGCCGCTCACCCGGGCCGACGCGATCGCCGCCGAGGCCGCCGAGGCGCCGGCCGAACCGATCGCCGGGTAGGCTCTCGCCCGATGCCTGAATTGCCCGAGGTCGAGACGGTCGTCCGCGACCTCCGACCCCTGATCACCGGCGCCACGATCGTCGACGCGACGACGCTCTGGGCGCGGACGCTGCGCGGGATGTCCGCCGAGGCGTTCGCCGACGGCGTCGCCGGCCGGCGGATCGAGTCGGTCGGGCGGCGGGCGAAGCAGATCGTCATCGACCTCTCGGGCGGCGCATTCCTGACGATCCACCTGAAGATGACCGGACAGCTCTTCGTCGTGCCCCAGGGCGGACCGGAAGACCCGTACGTCCGGCTGGTGCTCTTCCTCGAGGACGGACGGGAGATCCGCTTCCGCGACATCCGCAAGTTCGGCAAGGTCGGGCTGTACGGGGCGGATTCGTCGGTCGCCGAGGCCGACCCATTCGCGCGGATCGGCCCGGAGCCCCTCGCCGACGCGTTCACCGTGGCCGTGCTCCGACGGCGGATCCGTGAGCGGAAGGGCCGCCTCAAGCCGCTCCTCCTCGACCAGTCGTTCCTCGCCGGCATCGGCAACATCTATGCCGACGAGGCGCTCTGGGCGGCCCGCCTCCACCCGCTCCGGACCGCGCGGACGCTCCGACCCGCGGACGAACGACGGCTCTGGCTGGAGATCCGGCGGATCCTCGCCGAGGCGGTGATCCGGCGCGGCTCGTCGATCGACGACTACACCGCACCCGACGGCGACGGCGAGATGCAGGACCACCTCGCGGTCTACCAGCAGACCGGTGAGCCGTGCCTGCGCTGCGGGCGGCCGATCCGGCGGATCGTCGTCGGCGCGCGGGCAACCCATTTCTGCTCGTGGTGCCAGCGCCTGCCGGCCACGGACCGGTCCGGAGCGAGGGCGATCCTCCGCACGGCGTCGACCCCCGAACGGCCGGGTCGGCGCTGGTCGGAGCTGCCGGGCGGGGAGGGGAGCGTCGGGCTCGCCCGGGC
>DATAIW010000318.1:0-6385 GCA_036262455.1 Candidatus Limnocylindrales bacterium
GTCCGTCGGGCGTCCAGTAGAGATAGAAAGGCGGAACGTCGGCGCTCCGGTAGACGACGACGGGGGCCGCCGGGCTCGGGCCGGAGTCGGTCGGGTGGGCCCCGAAGATCGAGATCGAGGAGCCGTCGGCGCCGGCGACAACCGCGGCGATGCGCGACCCGTCCGGCGACCAGGCCGGGAACCCGAAGGATGTGCCGGGTTCCGCATCGAGCGTGACCGAGCGCCCGTTCAAATCAACGGTGGCGAGGGCTCCGTTGGCGTCGATCAGGGCGACGACTGGATCGGAACCGGCCGTTCCCGCACTCGGCGCGACCGATGGCGATGGCGACGTCGACCGGCCGCCCTGCCACAGCGCGAACAGGACAAGGGCGGCGAACCCGACGATGAGTCCGTCGACGCGGGCTCGTCGTCCCGGTCGGCCCGTTTCCATGCGGCGCGGCGGCCCACCGAGCTCGTTCTGAACGTCGGCGCTCGCCACGGACTCGACCATCTACGAACGATACGCGGGCGGCCGGTTCGTGGATGTCGATGCGTTCGCCCGTCGTCGAGGGTCGTCGCGCCCGCGCGCTACACTGCCTCGACGCAATCCGCGACCACCAGACGAGGATCGGGTGCGCCAGGCTCATCCGCGCAACCAGCACCGGAAACGGCGAGCCATCGGGCCGGCCTTGATCGCGTTCGTGGTCGGGTCGCTCGGGTTCCTGGCGTGGGGCGGACCCGGGTTCGGAAAGGACTCCGGGCGACCGGACATCGCGGGCGCCATGCCCGTGACGTCGGTCGCCGTGGTCCGACCGTCGCTTCCGCCTCCGGCGGCAACCCTTCCGCCGATCGTCGAGTCGCGCTCAGGCCGACCTGCGAACGGCCGACCCACGGTCCTGCTGCCGGACGTCGAGCCGATCGTCGTGGCCGGCCCCGGACCCGGGTCGAAGGCCGTCTTCCTCGGCGATTCCTACACGTCCGGCTGGAACGGTACCGGCCTCGGCGCCAAGGGCTGGCCCGCACTCGTCGGTGCGGCTCGGGGCTGGAAGGTCGTGAACCTCGCGATCCCCGGAACCGGCTTCATGAACCCCGGCTGGACGTCTCAGCCCATCGGCTCCCGGATCGACGCGGCGGCTCGGCAGAAGCCCGACGTCGTGTTCGTGGCGGGCGGTCACAACGACTCGCGCTGGTCTGCCGCGACGACGGCCCAGGCCGCGGACCGGGCGATCCGTCGTCTGCACGCCGCTCTGCCGGACGCGGTGATCGTCATCGTGGCCCCGATCTGGCAGGACGGCAGCCCGCCCATGCGCTGCCTCGTCCTGCGCGACGCACTGCGGCGAACGGCCCGGGCGATCGGCGCGGTCTTCATCGACCCCCTCGCCGAACGTTGGTTCGCGGGTTCCAGCCACCGGTTCATCGTGGCGGACGGGTTCCACCCGACCAACGCGGGCCACCGCTACCTCGCCGATCGGATTATCGCCGACCTCAGCGGGATCTGAACCGGATCCGACCACTCAGCGGGCGAGGATCAGAGCGATCGCCGCGGCGAGCGCTGGAGCGAGGGATCGGGCGAAGGTCGCAGTGAGATGACCGATGTCGCGATAGACGATCCGGTCATTGACCACGACCGGGCACGGGGTTCCGATGCAGATGTGCTGGGTGAGGTCGATGCGGTCCGCCCCGGCAGCTTTCGCGGCGGCCTTCTCGAGCGCCCCGAGGTGGTCGGTGAACGCGACGGCCTGGGGGATCGCGCAAGCCTCGACATCGGCCAGATTTGCCGACAGGCAGGCCGGAACGTCGCGCCCGGCGTACGGCGTGTCGACGATGATCGCGACCCGGCCGCTGAGCCGGCTCAGCATCCGGCCGACGGCCGCACCCTTCGCCGCGACGGTGTCGTCGGTGGTCGTCAATGGATGGATGGCGATCCGGCTCATCGAAACGAGCGTGAGGTCGGGCCGGATCGCGTTGAGCCGGGCGATCGTTGCCTCGTTGAAGTCGGCGCACTCGCGGTAGTCGCGCTTGAGGGCCGTGTTCCGGACAGGCATGTCGATGAACGGGCAGGCGACCTTGACGAAGGTGACCACGCGCCAGCCCTCGTGCCTGGCGAGCCGATCGAGCGCCGGGAACCACTGGGCGGCGTGCGAATCGCCGACCAGGGCGACGGTGAACGCGCCGGCCGGGACGCCGTAGATGCAATCGGGGGGAACCGTGACCCGTTCGAAGGCGAGGCACCCGTCGGCGCGGAGGCGCTCTTCGTCGCCACGGGCATCGGCAAGGGCGGGCCGGACGTCCGAGGACAGGGCGCCAGTTGCGGCGACGTCCTCCGGCAGGACCGGGCGCGGGACCGGGCTGGCAGCCGGCTTGGCCGAGGGAGCGGGGTTCGTCGTCGGCGAGGTGGGCGACGGTGCCGGCTGGTGGGACGGGCCCGTTGACGGCAGCGGGACGACGAGGTCGTCGGGCCACGACGCATCACTCGTGTCGATCAACGCGGATGCCGTTGTCTCGGCGGCGGCGGCCGGGGCTGCGCCCCAGCCCATCGACGGTGCCGCGGCGATCACGACGACCGCGAGGATCGATGCCAGGCCGACCGAGACGGTCCGTCCGGGCGGCGAGACGAGACGCGGCAACGGCCCCCGGAACGGGGTCTCGATGACGGCCCACGAGAGAGTTGCGGCGAGCACGGACAGGAGGACGAGGCCGGCTCGACCGAGCTCGTCGACCTGACCGCCGAGAGCGAACGGAGCGAGCACCAGGATCGGCCAGTGGACGAGGTACAGCGAGTAGCTGATCCGCCCGAGGAACCTGAGTGGCGCCGTGGCGAGAAGGAGACTCGGGCCGAGGCGACCACGGCCGGAAGCGACCAGGACCGCCGCCCCGACGGCGGGCACGAGTGCCGCGCTCCCTGGCCAGGCCATGGCCTGATCGAACGAGAACGTGGCGATGAGGATCGCGGCGAGGCCGAGCCAGCCGAAGACGCTCGCCAGGCCGCGGGGCGCCCGGTCGACGATGCCGGCGCCGGCGACGACGGCGACGAGGCCGCCCAGCCCCAGTTCCCAGGCACGGGTCGGGAGCGAGTAGAACGCCCAGTTCGCGGCGAGATCGGTGAGCACGACGTTACCGACGAACGATGCCATCACCAGCCCGAGGAGGGCGAGGACGACCCGTCGCCGGGCGTGGACGCCGCGGGCCACGATCAGGATCAGGGCGGGCCAGACCAGGTAGAACTGTTCCTCGACCGCGAGGCTCCAGAAATGGAGGAACGGCGATGGGGCCGCGACGTTCGCGAAGTAGTCCCCGCTCGCCAGCGCGAACCGGATGTTGCCGAGCGAGAGCGCTGCCGCGGCACCGTCGAGCCCGACCGACGGACGGTCGAGCGGCGCGACCAGGTTCATCGCCGCGATCAACGTCACGATCAGGACGACGACCGCCGCCGGCAGGAGTCGACGGGCCCGTCGTGCGTAGAACGCAAGGAACGCGATCCGCCCGGTCCGCTCGTGCTCACGGAGCAGGAGCCCGGTGATCAGAAAGCCGCTGATGACGAAGAAGACGTCGACACCGACGAACCCGCCGGTGACGCCGGCCAGTCCGGCATGGAAGAGGACGACGATCAGGACCGCGACGCCGCGGAGGCCTTCGACTTCGGGGCGAAATCCGTCGTGACTGGTGCGATCCGGTGTTGCGGACACGATCGGGACTCCTGCGGAGCAGCCATCCTCGCGAGCAACCCTCGTCGGATGGTCGATGCAGTGGTGACGCCACGTGCCCGGGCCTGTGACTGTCAAGAAACTGACAGCTCTCCACCGCAACACAGCCTCGACCCGGGGCGTCGCGGCCACCGCCGCGGGCCCGGCTCGGTACGATTGCGCCGATGCGCGCCACGCGACCCCTTCCGACCCGGATCGCCGAGATCGCCGTGCCCCAGGACGAGGTGTCGCAGGCCACCTGGCGATGGGCTCAGCGCTCGCTGCCGGGCTACCTGCTCGCGCACTCGGTCCGGTCCTGGTGCTGGGGTGCGACGATCGCGGCGGTGGAGGGCTGGACGTTCGATCCGCGAATCCTCTGGACCGCGTCCCTGATGCACGACCTCGGTCTCACCCGGATCCCGCGCAACACGATGTGCTTCGAGATCGAGGGGGCCGAGATCGCCCGCCGCTTCCTCGAGCGCAGCGGGCTGCCGGCCGAGGACGCCGACCGTGTCGCGATCGCGATCATCCTCCACATGCGGTCGTCCGTGACCCTCGACGACGGCGTCGAGAGCGTCCTCCTCGATCGGGCGACCGGGATCGACGTTCGCGGCGATGGCTACGAACTGATCGCCGGGGTTCGGGCCGCTGTCGTCGAGGTGTTTCCGCGCGGACCGTTCGACCGCCATTTCCTGCGGGCGATCGAGCGGGAAGTCGCGATCCGTCCGGATTGCCAGAGTGCCCGTCTGCTCAATCGGACTGGCCTGGCGGACTGGATGGCACGGTCGCCATGGGCACCGGACGCCACCGCACCGGATCGCCGTGGCTGAGGTGCAGATGCCCGAGCCGTATCCGTCCATCGAGCCGTACGAGAGCGGCATGCTCGCCGTCGGCGACGGCCAGTCGATCTACTGGGAGGCCTCAGGCAACCCGCACGGGAAGGCCGCGATCGCGCTCCACGGCGGCCCAGGCAGCGGCAGCCGGCCCGGCCGGCGCCGCTGGTTCGATCCCGCCCGCTACCGGATCATCCAGCTCGACCAGCGCGGCTGCGGCCGGAGCACGCCGCACGCCGGCGACTGGTCCACGGATCTCGTGACGAACACGACGCATCACCTGATCGCCGACATCGAGCGGCTGCGGGAGCACCTCGGGATCGAGCGCTGGCTCGTCTGGGGCGCGTCGTGGGGCGTGACGCTCGCTCTCGCCTATGCCGAGCGGCACCCGGAGCGGGTGACCGAGATGGTCCTGCTCTCGATCACGATGACCCGCCGCGCCGACGTCCAGTGGCTGGCCCACGACACGGGCAGGTTCTTTCCCGAGGAGTGGGCCCGGTTCCGAGCGGGTGTCCCCGAGACCGACCGGGACGGAGACCTCGTCGCGGCATACGACCGCCTGTTGAACGCCCACCCGGACCCGGCCGTGCGGCTGCAGGCTGCCCGGGACTGGGTGGCCTGGGAGGACGCGATCCTGTCGCTCGAGGAGGGCTACCAGGTCCCCAACCCGCGCTGGGCGGACGAGCAGTACATGATCGGCTTCGCGCGACTCGTCACCCACTACTTCTCGCACGCCGCCTGGCTGGACGATGACGAGCTTCTCCGCAACGCCTCCCGGCTGGCCGGGATCCCGGGCGTCCTCGTCCATGGCCGCCTCGATCTATCCGGTCCGCCGGACGTCGCCTGGCAGCTCGCCCGCGCGTGGCCCGGCGCGGAGCTCCACTTCGTCCCGGGCGGCCACACTGGTGATGCCGAGATGTCGCGTCTCGAGCTCGAGGCGACCGATCGGTTTGCCTCCCGCTCCTGACGCAAGCTCAGAGGCGGGCCTTGAGGGCGAGGATCCGGGCGTAGGACGCCTGGAGCGTTGCCCTGGGGATCGCGCCGGCGGTCGCCTGCTGGACGAGGTAGGCAAAGACGCTCTGTGTCGCCGTCTCCGATCCGGTCGTGAGGATCATGTCGGTTCCCGCGGTGGCGGCAGCAGCGGCGAGCCGGCGGGTCGAGATCCCCCGGGCGTTCGCGGTACCGTCGAGCGAGTCGGTGATCGTCACGCCCGTGAAGCCGAGGTCATGGCGAAGGAGGGTTCCCACGATCGCCGGCGACCAGCCCGCCGCGTGAACGGCGTCGTAGGCGGGATACGTGGCGTTCGACAGCATGATCAGCGGAAGGTCGTTGATGACGGCCCTCCGATAGGGCGCCAGCCCCGGCGAGAGCTGGGCGCGTGACGCCCAGATCTTCACGACCGACGAGTCCGTGTTCTTCGTCGCGTAGCCGATCCCAGGGAAGTGCTTGAGCGTCGGGACCACCCCGCGCATCCGGAGGCCCTGGGCGAACGCGTTCGACAGCCAGGCGGTACGGGCGGCGTCGAAGGACCACGTCCGGCCGGCCAGGTACATGAAGGATGCCTTGGACGCGGGGACATCGGCCACGGGCGCGAAGTCGACATCGATGCCGAGGTCGAGGAGGGCGGCGCCCGTTGCGGCGCCCTGCGTCCGGGCCACCGACGTCGAGGCGAGCCGGCCCATCTGCGGTGGCGACAACGTCGGCGGGATCCACGGGATCCGCTTGACCGAGCCGCCTTCCTGGTCGACGGCGATGAAGAGACGTGGCCGGCCACCTGCTGCGGCCGCCGCCCGGAGGGTCGCGGTCAACTGCCGCAGGGCGCCGGCGGTCGTGATGTTGGCGCCGAAGAGGATGACGCCGCCGACCTCGCCGCGCTGGATCCGGCCGAGC
>DATAIW010000319.1:0-2356 GCA_036262455.1 Candidatus Limnocylindrales bacterium
TGCTTGCCGACGATCACTCGCTCGACGTTGGCGAGGACCTTCTCTCCGGTCTGCTCAAGGGTCGTCATCAGGCTCCTCGCAGGAATCGCGGACTGAGCGTCCGGCGATGGGGGGTTTGCACGATAGTACGTCCGGCAGGCGTGAGAGGTTCGCTTGTGCCCTCTGACGGGCACCATGTTCGCGGTGTGGCGTCTCGCACGCGTCGCGGGCGGCGATGGCCCGGCGCGTCACCGCTCGCTGTCAGCCGCGGATCAGCGTGACCAGGCCGACGCCGACGGTCAGGACCGCGCCAGCCGCGCTCATCGCGGCGAGGATCCATTCGCCGCCCGTCCACGAGACGATCGCCATGACCGTCAGCATGGCGCCCATCACCATCGCGATCGCGGCGAGCCCGATCCGTTCGAGCCACGGGCGCGGCTCCACCGCCGGGGAAGGCGGCTCGCCCCCGGACGGCGACGGGCCCGGCCGATCGCCCGTCACCGGCCGAATGTCTTGAAGTACAACGCCAGCAGATCGCCGGCGAGGGGGGCCGCTCGGGCGCCGCCGCGCCCGCCACGTTCGACGATGACCGCGATCGCGACCCGCGGGTGGTCGACCGGGGCGAAGCCGATGAACCACGAGTGCGGCGCCCCGCTCCCACCGAGCTCGGCGGTGCCCGACTTGCCGGCCGTCGGCACGCCCGGCACCTTGGCCCCGCTCGTGAACTGCTGGCCGATCGAGCCTTCCACCGCCCGCTGCATCGCCGCCGCGATCGCCGCGGCTTCCTCGGGGCCGATCACCACGCCCATCTGCTCCGGGGAGACCGTCCGGGTCCCGTCCCGGCCCGTCGTCGCGATCACGAGATGCGGCTTCATCAGGGTGCCGCCATTGGCGACCGTCGCGGCGACGAGCGCCATCTGGAGCGGCGTGACGAGCGTTTCCGCCTGGCCGTAGGAGGCGTTGGCGAGCTCGGTCTCGTCGCTGAAGCCGCCGGGAGCGCCACCGCCGCCGCTCGTCACCTGCGACGGGGCCGTCGGCAGGTCGAAGCCGAGCGGCGCCCCGAAGCCCATCCGTTCGGCGAACTTGACGAGGTTGTCGCCACCGGTCCGCATTCCGGCGAGGGCGTACCAGATGTTCGACGACCACTCGGTGGCCGCCCCGAGGTTGAACGAGCGCGATGGCACCCCGGCGTGCTCATGGATCCGGAACCCGCCCACGACCAGACCGTCCTGCTCAGCCTTCGGTTGCTCGGGAAAGGTCGTCGCGGCCGTGATCCGTCCGGACCCCAGACCGGCGATCGCGGTCACGATCTTGAACACGGAGCCCGGCACGTACTGGCCCTGGGTCGCCCGGGTCAGGAGCGGCTTCGCGGCACTGTCGCGGACCGCGGCGAACGCGTCGCGGGACGTCTTCGGGTTGGCGATCGCGCTCGTGTCGTAGGTCGGCGTCGAGGCGAGGGCGAGGATCTCGCCGGTCGTCGGATCGAGCATCACGACGGCGCCGCGATCGTCGCCGAGACCGGCGATCGCGGCCCGCTGGAGGACCGACGAGATGCCGAGGGTCAGCTTCTGCGGGTCGTAGGGGTCGGAGCGGAACTTGCGCAGGACGTCGCCGATGGGATCGCGGTTCGAGACTCCCGTGAGCTCGGCGCCCCAGGAGCGCTCCAGCCCGGCCGTGCCGAAGTCGGTCGAGGCGTAGCCGATCACGGTGCTGAACGCCCGGTCGGCGTAGACCCGATACGGCTCACCGGTGTCGCCGCTGCGCTTGTTGGAGGCAAGGACCTTGCCGTCGCGATCGACGATCGAGCCGCGGACGACGTTGCGGGCGGCGGCGATCACCGCCGGGTTGTCAGGAGCGCGGGACAGGTCGGGCGACCGGATGACCTGCCAGTAGCCGGCACCAAGGGCGATCCCGGCGAACGCGACGGTCAGGGCCAGGCCGACGTGGCCGATCGTCCGGCCCAGGGGCTTCGGTCGAGCGACCGAGCGGGGCACGGCGCTCATCGCTCCATCGTCCGGGCCGGGGGATTCGGGAGAGGGGCGCGAGCCGCTGCCGGAGTCTCGAGGCGGGTCACCCGGCCGGTCATGCGGGCCAGCCGGCTGCGCGGCTTCGGTGGTGGTGGCGGCTCGACGCCACGGTCGGACAGGGCGAGGAGGAGCCCGACGATGATCCCGTTCACGAGGAGGGACGAGCCGCCGTAGCTGATGAACGGAAGCGTGATCCCGGTCAACGGGATCAGCTTGAGGTTGCCCGCAGCGATGATCAGCGCCTGGGTCCCGATGACGAGGGCGAGCCCGGCGGCGAGCAGGGAGCGGAACTCATCCGCGGCCGAGGCGGCGATCCGGAGGCCGCGCTCGACCACGACGAGGAACAGCCC
>DATAIW010000320.1:0-4028 GCA_036262455.1 Candidatus Limnocylindrales bacterium
GCGCTGGGCGGCCGCCTGATCGCCGAGGTCGGTGTGGCGCGCGCCGAGGTGGACGTCTGCGGTGTGGAGGAGTCGGAGCATCCGGTCGGGCTGGCCTCCTGTGCCGTCGCGGCTGGGCGACCAGACGAGATGGCTCGCCCAGTCCAGGGACCGTCCTCATCCCCGGCGCCGGTACCGAGCAAGGCCGCCCCCGACGTCCCGCTCGCCGCCTCGACTGTTCGACGCATTGTGCCAGACGCGGGGGCAATCGCGACACTGGCCGGATCGCCGTCTCCCTGATCGCCCTATGACCGACCGCGGTCTGCGCCGCGGGCCCGGGTGCGCACGGAACGCGCCAAAGCGCGAACGGCGACCAGCGAACGGGCGGGCGATCGGAACATCGTCTCCGACGCTGATCAGCGCTTCCGGCACGCCGAGGGGTCCGTCACGCTCAAGAACTCGTCGCGGCTGGTGATGCTGCCGTCCCGGCTGTTGCAACGCCCGTTCCGGGCGATCGGTGTATGGTCGATCCATCGATCAACCCGTGCGCCCCGAGACAGGGACTCCATAACGGCACCTGGATAGCGCGGCGCCGGCCCCTTCCGACGCAACCGCACCATCCCGTCCGCCGACATGGCCGCCCCGGTTTCGCCCGGGACCAGCCAACGTGCCAGCAGGAGAGGAGGTTTCGTGACCTACGTCGACCGAACGTTGACCTGCGTCGACTGTGGGGTGGAGTTCATCCACTCGGCCGCTGACCAGGAGTACTACGTCCAGAAGGGCTTCGCCTCGGACCCGAAACGGTGTGCCAGCTGCCGCGCCAGCCGGCGGGCGACTCGCGAGGGAGGCACCGACGTCCGCGACATCGGCGGGCCTCGGGGCTATGAGCGCGGGGACGAGCAAGTCGCCCGAGAGTATTTCGCCGTCGTCTGCTCATCATGCGGCAACCAGGCGCAGGTGCCGTTCAAGCCGCGCATGGATCGCCCGGTCTACTGCTCCGATTGCTTCCGGCAGGTCAAGCCCGACTGACGCTCGTCCTGACCCACCCCGGTCGAGCTCGGCGGTCCAGACCCGAGTTCCCGGATCACCTCGCCAGAACGCCCCGGTCAATCCGAGGCGTTCGCGATTCAGTGGCACGATCGTCGGCTGGCGCGCCTTCGCGGCCGATCGCGGCGTTGCCGCCTGCGCTCGACCACGCATTGCTCGACGAACGCAGTCGCGGGCATGACGGAGGCGTTCGCCGGGCCGATCGCCGCCCGATTTCGCCATACGCCACTGCCATGCGCATTCGGCCGGGCCGGCCTGCTCGACCGGCGAGCTCCACGCTCGGCGGATGCGGTCGTTTCGCCATTTGCGCGCTCCAAGTGCGTATGGCGACGATCAACGTGGCTGATGCGCGCCTGAGTGGCGTATGGCAATTTCGCCGGATCCAAGCCGGGATCCCGCGACCGCTCGGCGACCGCGGTGGGCGACGAACGCCGCACCGCCGCCGATCGCAACTGCGTTCGTCGCGCTGGGGCGAGGATGGCAAGGCGCCTGCGCTCACCAGGGTCCGAGGCGGAGCTCCGCGACGCCATCGGCCCGAGGTGGCAACGTCGCCACCGTCGTTCCAGCGCGACAGCCCTTAAAGTCGGAACACGTCTCCGGCGCGGAACCGCTGGCGGTGTCGCCCGCGCCAGACGGTCACCCGACCGTGGCCCTGGACCTGCCACGAGCCGTCACGGCCGACGAGCGCGGTCTCCTCGTCGATGCCGAGCGTGACCAGTCCGCGTGGCGCCTGGAGGACGACCATCGCCGACATCGGCTCGGGGAATGCGTCGTAGTGCGGGATGACGGTCGCGCCCGGCACCAGCCCGAGCCCGTCCCGCCAGCGCAGCGGCCAGAAGAGCCGTCGCTTCCGCGTGTCCCAGTGCCGCGCGGCAAGGGTCATCGCCCCGGCCGAGCAACCGGCGAGCGTCGCCCCGCGGCGATGCGCGGCCAGGAGCGCCTCGCCGACCGGTGAGCCAATGAGGGCGCCCGTCAGATGGCCAGGCTTGCCGCCCGACAGGTAGATCAGGTCGGCCTCGCCGATCGCCTGGACGTGGGCGTCGTCGTCGGCGTCGAAGCGGTCGCGAACGAACACGGGTTCGACCTCAGCGCCGAGCGCCGTGAAGTGCTCGATGCCCATCGCGGCCCAGCGCCGGAAGACGTCCTCGCCGTCCGGCCAGGACGCGGTTGGCAGGATCACGACGCGCGGCCGGCGGTGGCCCGTGGCCGCGAGCAGGCCGGCGTCGATGTCGTTCATCGAAGGCAGGAACTCGCCGGATCCGACGAGGGCGATCGGTCCAGATTCCGGCATGCGCGTGAGCATATCCGCGGCTGTGCGACACTGCCCGCCACATGACGCGCGCCCAACGCTGGACGCTGCTGGCGGCGATCGTCGCCTCCGGCATCGTCTTCCTCGACAGCACCGTGGTGAACCTCGCGCTCAAGCGAATCGGCCAGGAGTTGCCGACCACGACGTCGCTCGGTGTGCTCGAGGCCCAGGCGTACGTCGGCAGCGGCTACCTCGCCGTCCTGGCCGCCCTGCTGATCGTGGCCGGTGCCCTCGCCGACCGCTACGGCCGGCGCCGGATCTTCATCATCGGGCTGGCGTCGTTCGGGACCATCTCGGTGTTCTGCGGGCTCGCTCCGACGATCGAGATCCTGATCGTCGCCCGGCTGCTCCAGGGCGCCGCGGGTGCGCTCCTCGTGCCGGGCTCGCTGGCGATCATCACAGCCGCATTCGACGGCGCGGCTCGGGCTCGGGCCTTCGGGCTGTGGGCCGCGTCGACGTCGGCGCTGACGCTGCTCGGGCCGATCCTCGGCGGTCTCCTCGTCGACAACATCTCGTGGCGGGTCGCATTCCTGATCAATGTCCCGCTCGTGGCGATCGCCCTGTGGTCAGCGATCCGCCACGTCGTCGAATCGCGCGACCCCGACAACGACGGCCACTTCGACTGGCTCGGCTCGGTTGTCGGTGCCGTGGCGGTCGGCGGGCTCGCATTCGGCGCGATCCGCGGCCAGGAATCGCAATGGGCCGACAACCGGGCATGGCTCGCACTCGGCATCGGGGCGGTGAGCCTGGTGCTGTTCCCGATCCTGATGGCGGTCCGACCGCGGCCGCTCGTCCCGCTTTCGCTGTTTCGCAATCGCGAGTTCGCCACGATCAATCTCGCCACGTTCCTGATCTACGGCGCCCTGTACGTGTCGTTCACTTACACCGCCCTGCTCTACCAGGGAACGCTCGGCTACAGCGCGACCGGAGCCGCGATCATCGGCCTGCCATCCGGCATCCTGCTCGCGACCCTGTCGGCCCGCGTCGGCGGCCTGACCGCCCGGTTCGGTTCGCGGATCTTCCTCGTCATCGGGCCGCTGATCGTCGCCGCCGGGCAGCTCTGGCTTGCCCGGATCCCGGCGACCTCGGCACCGTGGCTCGCCGATCTCGGCCGGCCGGCGTCGCTGATCCCCCCGATCGACGCCCTGATTGACGTCCTGCCCTCCGCGATCGCCTTCGGGGCCGGAATGGCGATGGTCGTGGCGCCGCTGACGAGCACCCTGATGAGCTCGATCCCGGCGCGGAACTCGGGTCTCGGATCGGCGATCAACAACGCCCTGTCGCGGGTCGGCCAGCCGTTGCTCGGAGCCGTGATCTTCGTCGCGATCACGGCGTCGTTCTACTCTGCGCTCGCGGCGAGCGTGCCGGGCCTCGATCCGGCCGATCCGGCGATCCGCAGCATGATCGTGCCGCTCAACCCGCCGAAGGCCGGAACTCCGGCGGCCGAAGTCGCGGCGGCGAAGGTCGCCTCGGTCGATGCCTTCCACCTCGCCGCGCTGGTCTCGGCCGGGTTGATGGTCGCGGGCTCGGCGACGTCATGGCTGGGGTTGCGGCCGGCGACCGGACGAGCACAGGCGATGGGATCCGGCGCGACCCGGTCAGAGGGACCGCACGTGGATTCGATCGCCACCGGGCCGGGCTGAGCGGCGATCGGAATCGGCTGAACCGAGCGGGGCGCGCCCGACGCCGCGGC
>DATAIW010000321.1:0-6640 GCA_036262455.1 Candidatus Limnocylindrales bacterium
AAGACGTTCTGGATCGAGCTGGCCCGCCGCCGCGGCGCACGGCTGCTCGCCGTCGAGGTCATCCTGTCCGACGACGATCTCCACCGGGACCGCCTGGCAGGTCGGGTCCGCGCGTTCGCGATCGCCGAGCCGACGTGGGAGACGGTCACCCTGCGCCGCGAGGAGTGGGTCGCCTGGCCGTTCGCGCCGCTGGTGATCGACTCCATCGAGCCGCTGGACGTCAACGTGGCTCGAGTGCTCGAGGCGGCCCGGACGATCATCGCCGAGCAACCGGATCGGAGCGTGGCGGATCGTGCCGCGTCCGAGGATCCCGGGCGCAACGAAACGCCCGAAGGAACTCCGGGTCCGTAGCCTCCACTTCCAATGCAAGCACCGGAAGCGTCGCTTTCGATCTCGTGGCCCCTTCGGGCAAGACCTACTGTAGACCGCCCCATCCGGCCTGCCTAGGGACTTGTCCACGACTTTCGCGGATCGGTCGGCCAATTCGGTCGGGTTATCCACGTTCCGTCCACGTCGGGGCTCACCAGGCGCGTCAACGGTGCCGTTCGGCAGGGTCCTCATCACGTTCGAGGGGCCAGGTCTCGCCCCCGTGCAGGAGCGGCAGGCCGTGCCGATCGACCGCGAACGGCGCCTCGGCGTCGAACCGCCAGGTCGTCGCATCGATCCGCTCGATCCGGATCGGCTTGACCTCGAGCCACAGGGTCGGCGGAATGACGACGGCGAGATGGGCCTTCGACGCGAACGGCTCGAGCGCGCCCGTGAGGACCCCGATCGCGGCTGCCCGGCAGACGGTCGAGCCCTCGAGCATCACCACGCCGTCGGCGTCCCACGGGAGCCCCGCCACGTGCTCGATGCCGTCGCTGACGATCGCGTGGCCGTGGAGGGTTCCATCACCTTCCGGATGGAGGGTGAGGAGACCGGACGGGGTCGAGAGCTCGAGGTGGGCGAATTGCCCGGCCGGATCGGTCTCGAGCAGGAGCGACGAGGCGACCGCATGACCGGCATTGCGAACCTCCCGCCAGCGCCGACCGCGGCTGCCCTCCGCCACCGACCACACGACCGCTGCGCCGTCCGCGCCCTGGCCGCGGCCGCCGAACCGCAGACGCGTCGCCATGCCCGGCTCAGCCGCCCCCGGTCCGGTGATCGTGGCCGGACCCGTCGCCGCTGGTTCCATCGCCGCCGGTTCCAGCGCCGGCAAGCGACTCCTGCCAGCGTTCGGCGACCGCGACGAGTTCACCGGCCATCGACGGCGCCGCCCGGCCGTGGACCCGGACATCGCGCTCGCCGTAGTCGAGCTCGACCGTGCCCCGCTCGCGGATCCGGGCGAGGAGCTCGCCCGCGGCGTACGGGACGTGGACGTCGACATCGACCCACATCGAGGCGAGGAGCGCGGCGATCCCGGCCCGCAGCGTGTCCATCCCGAAGCCGGTCAGGGCGCTGACGAGGACCGAGCCTGCGAGGGCGGGAGCGGGCGCTCCGCCATCGAGCGCCGTCTTCTCGACGAGGTCGGCCTTGTTGAAGGCCACCAATCGGGGCTTGGCGCCGGCGCCGAGCTCGTCGAGGACGGTCTGGACGGTCGCCCGGTGCTCGCGCAGATGCGGATCCGAGGCGTCGACGACCTCGATGAGCACGTCGGCCCGGTTGACCTCCTCGAGCGTCGCACGGAACGCGTCGACGAGCTGGTGCGGGAGCTTGTGGATGAAGCCGACCGTGTCGGTGACGATCGCGGTCTGGCCGTCGCCGAGCTTGACCTGGCGCGAGGTCGGGTCGAGCGTCGCGAACAGCTTGTCCTCGGCCTTGGCGACCTCGCTGCCGACGAGGGTGTTGAGGAGGGTCGACTTGCCGGCATTCGTGTAGCCGACGATGCCGACGGTCGCCATCATCCGCCGGTCGCGGCCACGGGCGGCCGTCTGACGCTGCTGGCGGACCTGCTCGACCCGTTCCTTCATCTTCGAGATCCGGGTCCGGATCAGCCGCCGGTCGGTCTCGAGCTGGCTCTCGCCGGGTCCGCGCGTCCCGATCCCGCCGCCGGTCCGCGACAGGTGGGTCCACAGCTTCGTCAGTCGCGGCAGCTGGTACTCGAGCTGGGCGAGCTCGACCTGGAGACGGCCTTCGTGGGTCTGGGCGTGGAGGGCGAAGATGTCGAGGATCAGCCGGCTGCGGTCGATGACCTTGACGTTGAGCAGGCTCTCGAGCGCCTTCTGCTGGCTCGGTGACAGCTCGTCGTCGGTGACGAGGACATCGAACCCGGTCTCGCTCTTCGCCTGCGTCAGCTCCTCGGCCTTGCCCTTGCCGACGTACCAGTTGGGGTCGACGTGGCGGCGGTTCTGCCACTCGGCGCCGACGACGTTGGCGCCGGCGGTCGTCGCGAGGTTGGCGAGCTCGGACAGCGACTCCACCGCGGTCCAGCCGGCGTCATCGCCGGTGTCGACCGCGAGCAGGAATGCCTTCTCGACGGGTGGGGTGAGATCGATCGCGCTGGGCTTGGGCACGGCCGAAGGATACGCGGGCCTCGCGCTGCTGGCGACCGTGGCGCCGTCACGGCGGCCGAGCCGCGCCCGGCGGCCCCCGCCTGGCTCCGGCGGAGCAGCCGGCCGCCTGAGTCGGGTGACCGCAGGCGGCGGTCCGTCAGCGGCCCGCGGGCCTCGTCGCGTCGAGCAATCCCCGCGCCGCGACCAGGGCAAGTTCGCCCGGTGACCCGTCGGCGTCCAGCCAGGTGATGTCGGGTTCGGCGCGGAACCACGTCCGCTGACGCTTCGCGAAGGCGGCGTTGCGGCGGGCGTCCTCCGTGATCGCCTGCTCGCGGTCGAGCCGGCCGTCGAGGACGGCCCAGGCTTCGCGGTAGCCGATCGCCGAGAAGGCCGGCAATTCCGGGCTGAATCGTTCGCGGAGGGCGCGCGCCTCTTCGACCAGACCGGCATCGAACTGGGCCCGGGCGCGGGTGGCGATCCACTTCAGGTGTGTCGAGCGGTCGACCGAGAGCCCGATCCAGGCGACCGGTCCGTTGTAGCCTCGGGGCTCCGGGAGCCGTCCGCGGCCGCCGTCGAGGGCGGCGATCTCGAGGGCCCTGACGACGCGACGAGGGTTGCGCGTGTCGATCGTTGCCGCGCGCTCCGGGGCGACCGCCCGCAGCCGCTCGACGAGTGGGTCGAGCCCGACCGCGAGAAACTCGGCTTCGAGTCGCGCCCGCACGTCCGCGTCGGACGGGAGCGCATCGGTCGGGATTCCCCGGGCGATGGCCCGCAGGTACAGGCCCGTGCCGCCGGCGAGGATCGCGAGACCGCCCCGATCGGCGATGCCGGCCAGCGCGCTGTCGGCGTGGGCAACGAAGTCGGCCAGGCTGAACGGCTGGTCGGGTTCGACGAGGTCGAGGCCGTGATGGGAAATCCCGCGCCGTTCGTCCAGCGTCGCCTTGGCCGTCCCGATGTCGAGACCGCGAAACACCTGGCGCGAGTCGGCTGAGATGACCTCGGCGACGATCCCCTCCCCCACCAAGCGTTCAGCGAGCGCGATCGCCAGGCCGGTCTTGCCGGTCGCGGTCGCGCCGGCGACGACGAGGAGCGGCGGGGCCGCGGTCGGTTGCCCCGCGCGGGCGCCAACAGACACCTGGCGACCCTGCGCTGGCGCGGCCGGTTGCCCCGCGCGGGCGCCAACAGACACCTGGCGCCCCTTTCGAATAGCCGAATACTGCGAATCTCGAATCATTCGGCTATTGGAAACGGCAGCGCGGGCCAGTTCGGCAGCGCAGCTCGGCGCTCACACGCCGGTGATCACGCCGCGCAGCGCGTACGGCCCGGCGTGGTTGATCCGGACCGTGACGAGGCGACCGACGAGCTCCGGACCACCGGCGAGGTGGACCAGCTTGTTCTGGCGGCTGCGGCCGGCCACGCGCGGGCCGGTCGGCACGGCCGCCGCGGCGTCGCCCGGGCCGCCGTCGGACTCGTGCTCATGGTCATGGCTCCGTGGCGGCGTGACGCTGTCGACCAGGACCTCGACCTCGCGCCCGATCCAGGCCCGGTTGCGCTCGAGCCCGATCCCCTCCTGGAGCGCCAGCAGCTCGTTCAGACGCGCCCGCTTGACGTCGGCGGGGACATCGTCGGCGAGACGCGTCGCCGGCGTTCCGGGCCGCTCCGAGTAGGCCGCGGCGAACACCTGGTCGTAGCGGACCGTTTCGATGAGGCGGAGCGTCGAGCGGAACTGCGCGTCTGTCTCGCCGCAGAATCCGACAATCACGTCAGTCGAGATCGCGATCCCGGGGACCGCGTCGCGGATGCGCGCCAGGCGCTCGAGATAGTGCTCGATCGTGTACTGGCGACCCATCCGATGCAGGACGGCGTCGGCGCCGGACTGGACCGGCAGGTGGAGATGGGCGCACATCGATGGGCAGTCGGCCATCGCCTCGATCAACCGGTCGCTGAGGTCCCACGGGTGGGAGGTCACGAACCGGAGCCGCGCCATCGCGGGCACACCATCGGCGGTCCGGATCGCGTCGATCGCCCGGATCAGGGCGGCCAGGTCCGGCCGGCCCTGGAGGTCGAGTCGGCGCCCGACCCGGCGCTCGGTCTCGACATCGGCGAACCGAGCGTCGGGCGGCAGGTCATGACCGTACGAGTTGACGTTCTGGCCGAGGAGGGTGACCTCGCGATAGCCGGCGGCCGCGAGCGCGCGCGCCTCTGCGACGACGTCGTCGAACGGTCGGCTCCGCTCGGGGCCGCGACTGAACGGGACGATGCAATAAGTGCAGGTCTTGTCGCAGCCGTAGACGATCGGCAGCCAGGCGCTGATCGCGGAGTCGCGGGCGACGGCGCCGACCTCGACGGCCGCGGCGCGCGCCCTCGGCAGTCGGTCTGCCGCGCCGACCGTCGCCCGGCCGACCACCGTCGTTGCTGCGCTGCTCATCCCGACGACGCCCTGGGCCGACGCCAGCCCGAGCCGATCGACGAGCTCGGCCTCCTCGTCCGGGCGCAGGAACAGGTCGACCGCCGGGAAGCGGCGGCGGAGCCCGTCGCGCTCGGCTTCGCGGACCGCACAGCCGGTCAGGACCACGCGCATCCCCGGGTTGGCGGCCTTCAGCTGTTTCAGAACCCCCTGCCGGCCGATCACCTTCTGCTCGGCGGCCTCACGGATCGCGCAGGTGTTGATGACCACGAGGTCCGCGGTGTCCATCGACGACGCCTCGGCGCAACCGGCCGCAAGCAGCCGGCCGGCCATCTCCTCGGAATCGCTCCGGTTCATCTGGCAGCCAAGCGTCCAGACGTGGAAGCGCGGCAGGGTCGGCGTGTCCGGGCGGTACTCGGCGAGCCGCGCGTCGTCGGCCTCGGGCGGAGCGGCGGGCGGAGCGGCGGGCGCCACCGACGACGGCGCGACGAGGTCGAGCACGGGCAGGGTGCGGCCGGTCGGTCGGGTGAGGGTCATCGCCCGCGCATGGTATCCGGCCGGCCCGCGTTCAGCGATCGGCCATCGCCTCGTGGAGCCGGTCGCCGACCGAATCGGGGACGTGGAGCGCCTCGTGGGCTTCGGCATAGGTCGAGGTGTCGCCGTGATAGTCCGACCCGCCGGTCGCGAGCAGGCCCAGCTCCGCGGCAACCGCGCCGACGGCGGTCACCGTCTCGGGCGAGAACGAGATGTAGAAGACCTCCAGCCCGACGAGGCCCAGCGCGACGAGCTCACGCAGGAGCGGCACCTGGTCGGGCGCCTCGGAAAAGTGGGCGAGGACCGGGACGCCGCCGGCGCCGCGGATCGCGTCGATCGCCTCCCGCGGCCCCATCCCTTCCCGGGCGACGTATCCCGGGCCGCCCCAGCCGATCAGTCGGTTGAACGCGTCCTCGACGCTCGTCGCGTGACCCGCGACGATCAGGGCCCGCGCGATCGTCGGTCGGCCGAGGGCGTCGTCGCGGGTCAGGTCGATATGGGTGAGATGCTCGTCGATCGGCAGCCCGATCTCGCGAAGCCGGGCCACGGTCCGCTCGAACCGGATCTTGCGCGCCGACCGCTGCTTGGCCAGGGCCGCCTCGAAGGCATCGTCGGTGTGGTCCATCCCGAAGCCGAGGATGTGGAGCTCGCCCTCCGCCAGCGGGATCCCCTTGGCGAGGGCGTTGATCTCGACGCCGGGGATCAGCTCGATCGGGGCCGGCATGGCCCGGCCGAGGATCAGCTCGCGGTACGCCGAGAGCGTGTCGTGGTCGGTGATCGCCAGGCGCTTGATCCCCGCTGCCGCAGCCGCCCGGACCAGCTCGACCGGTTGGAGGACGCCGTCGGAGCGGAGGGTGTGCGAGTGGAGATCGACGGTCGAACCGCCCGTGGCGGCGGAGGGTCGCGGGCGGCGCCCGTGCCGGGCAGGGCGCTTCTCCGCCACCCTCAGACCTCGATCAGGCGCTGAATTCGCTCGATGGCGAGGGCCCGCCCGGTGGCGGGATCGATGTCGATCTGGGCGGCGTTGAAGATGACCGGACCGTCCCCCACCGCGAACCGGGTCGGCAGGGCGTTGATGAAGCGCGGCAGGACGGTCGCCGGATCGAAGCCGATGACGCTCCAGACCGGGCCGGTCATCCCGAGATCGGTCTGGTAGGCCGTCCCGCCCGGCAGGGTCCGCTCGTCGCCGGTGACGACGTGGGTGTGGGTCCCGACGACGGCGCTGACC
>DATAIW010000322.1:0-4657 GCA_036262455.1 Candidatus Limnocylindrales bacterium
CACGAGCGACAAGTGGCATCGCCTCGCCTTCCGCCCGTCGGACACGATGGCCGCCTTCGCCTCGGTCCACAGCAAGAACGACCTGACCTACCTCGGTCCGGTGAAGTCCGGCGGCAAGACCTACTACAAGGTCGAGTTCCGATCCGCGATCGTGAACCCGGTGATGATTCCCGCGAGCAACCTGACCGAGACCGTTCTGACCTCGCCCAAGCTGACCCTGCTGGTCGATGCGGCGGGCCGACCGATCAAGGGGACGGCCGAGATCGACGGTCGTGGCCGGGTGTCGGGTCAGCTCCAGGAGATCGTGATCGACCTGACGGTCACATTCACCAAGCTCGGCCAGGCGGTCTCGATCAAGGCTCCCTGAGAGGGCGGCGATCCCGCCGGGAATCGATCGGCCGGCCCCTCGCGGGACCGGCCGAGTCGCGGACGTGATGGGTCGGCGCGGGTGCCGCGCCCCCGCGCCGGTGAGCTACTTGCCGCCGGCGGTGACTTCGACGGTCCCCTTGGTGAAGCCCTTGCCGAGGGCGTCGTCCGTGATGCCCGCGAGGGCAGCCTTCACGATGTCGGTCGCGTAGGCGTCGACCGACGGGTCGGTCTTGATGATGTCGGCACTCCTGGCGACCCGGACGGTCTGCGACCACAGGACCGGATCGAGCGTCCCGACACCGAGCTCCGACGGCCAGATGAGGGCGTTGACCTCGTTCAGCATCCACTTCTGGTGGCCGGTTCCGAGCTGGCTGCCCGCGTCCGTCGTGTACTGGACGCAGTCGTCCGGATGATCGCGACAGTAGATCCAGCCCTTCAGCGAGGCCCGGACGAAACGAACCGCGACGTCCTTGTTGTTGCCCTTGTCGAGCCACGCCTTGCGGGCGAAGATCGCGTCCTGGAGCATCGCGACGCGGTAGTCGTTCCAGTTGATGATGTTGAGCTGGTCCTTGGAATAGAGCGTACCCGTGGCCGGATCGGGCGCCTCGAGGACCTGCGCGAACTCGTTGTAGATCATCGCCTCGGCCGCGTCGATGTCGCGGGAGAGGAAGGCGGTCATGTCGAACGCCTGGGTGACCTGCTGGAACTGCTTGGTCTTGTCGCCATTGTTCTCGAGGCCGGGCGTCAGGCCGCAGGTGAGCAAACCGGCCGTGACCTCGAACTCGTTGCCGAAGCCCCACGTGCCGACCTTCTTGCCGGCGAGCTTGCACGGTTCGTCGAGACCGGTGTCCTTCCACGTCACCGACAGGGTGCCGGAGCGCTGGAAGACCTGGGCGATGTCGACGAGGTCCGAGCCGCCCTCGCGAGCTTCGAGGACCTTCGGCACCCAGCTGATCGTGAACTCAGGCCCCTCGGCCTTCGAGCCCTCGACCTGGGGCACGACGTCCGGTCCGCCGGGGACCATCGCGACGGTCAGGTTCTCGGCCTTGTAGTAGCCCTGCTTCTCGGCCGCGAAATAGCCGGCGAACTGGGCCTGCGGCACCCACTGGAGCTGGAGCCTGACCGCCGCCGTCGTCGGGGCGACACTGCCCGGCGTCCGTGACGCCGGCACCGGGGTGGCCCCGCTGCCACACGCGGCGAAGACGACGGCCGCCGCCGCGGTCAGCGCGAAACCGCGCTTCTTGTCCACGGACTCCTCCTGCCTCGCCGCCCAGGTCACGTCGAACTTCAGGGCGCTCGCACTCTCGACGATCCGCCGCCCGAGGACCGACGTCGCCCCGCCGAAATACTCGCCGACGATCGCCCCGATCAGGCTCAGCGTGGTCGCGATCTTCATCGCCGTGAAGGAGTACGGCAACGCGTTCGGAACACGGACCTTGCGCAGAACCGTCCACTCGCTCGCGGCGTACGATCGCATCAGCTCGAGCGCGCCCGACTCGACCTGGACCAGGCCGCGGGTGACGTTGGCCATCACCGGGAAGAAGACGAGGACCGCGGCCATCATCGCCTTGGCCAGCGGGTTTGCCTCGGGGAACCGCGGCCACGGCCGGCGGCCGGATCCACGAGTGGGGCGACCGATGCGCTCACCCGACCGCGCCCTCGGCCATCGCTCGCTCGACCGCGGGCCCGCCGCCCGCCGGCTCACTGTCGTCGAGGGTGCCGCCGCCGGCGCGGAGCGCCTCGCGGACCTCGGTCACGAGCTCGAAGTAGCGTCGCGTCTCGCGCGTGTCCTCGTTGCGCGGCCGCGGCACGTCGATGTCGATGACGTTGGTGATCCGGCCGGGTCGGGGGCTCATGACCACGACACGCGACGACAGGAACACGGCCTCCGGGATCGAATGGGTCACGAACAGGATCGTGGTGCCGGTCTGCTCCCAGATCCGGAGGACCTCGTCATTCATCCGCTCGCGAGTCATCTCGTCGAGCGCCCCGAACGGCTCGTCCATCAAGAGGATCGACGGCTCGAAGGCGAGCGCCCGGGCGATCGCGACGCGCTGCTGCATCCCGCCCGACAGCTGGTACGGATGATGCTTCAGGAAGTCGCCGAGCTCGACGAGCTCGAGCATCTCGCGGGCTCGTTTCGTCCGGGTCGCGGCGTCCTGACCGAGGATCTCGAGCGGCAGCTTGACGTTGTCCTCGACGGTCCTCCAGTCGAACAGGACCGGCGCCTGGAAGACCATCCCGTAGTCGCGGTCGCGCCGCGCCCGCTCGGCGGGCTTGCCGTTGACCGTGACCGTGCCGCTCGACGGCGAGGTCAGGTCGCCGACGATCCGGAGGAGCGTCGACTTGCCGCAGCCCGACGGTCCGATCAGGGAGACGAACTCGCCCTGGGCGATCTCGAGGTCGATCCCTTCGAGCGCCTTCGTCACGACCTGGTCACCGCGACGGAACGTCTTGTCGACGCCGCTGATCCGGACGACGGGCCCGGGCGGGTTCTGGGTGGTCATGGACGGCGTGCTCCTGTCAAGGTGGTCAACCCGCGGCGGAGAGAACCGGGTTGTTCGGCCCGGGCAGGGCGCCGGGCGCGCGCCAGGGCGTGCCGCCGAGGAATTTCAGCCCCTCCCAGACGACCAGCACGGCGACGACGAGCAGGACCCACGTCAGGGCCCGGCGGCGCCGTCCGGCCACCGGACGCTCCAGCGCGACGGCGGTCCGTCCACCTCGGGTCGCCGTCGCGGTCGCCATCGGGCTAGCCGGTCACCGCCTGGTCGGCGATGTCGAGCGCCCGATCGATGATCGCGAAGCCCTCGCCCAGCTGCTCCTCGGTGATGCACAGGGGCGGGTTCGTGTGGATCGAGTTATTGGCGATCATCGTGTAGAGGCCGTTCTCGCGGAAGTACTTCCCGATCGCCTTCATCTCGTCGCTCGTGCCGTTGAACGGTGTGAGCGGCGTCCACGGATCCCGGCTCCGGACGAGGTCGAGGATCCCGAACAGGCCGAGGTTGCGATGGGCCCCGACCGAGGGGTGGCGGGCCGCCAGGTCCTCGTGATGGCGGCGCATCACCCCGTCGAGGCGGGCGGCGTTCTCGATCAGGCCGTCCTCCTCGTAGACCGCGATGTTGGCCAGCGCCGCCGCGCACGAGATCGCGTGGCTCGAGTAGGTCAGGCCGCCGTAATAGAAGTTCGTGTCGAAGTGCTCGGCGATCCTGTGGTTCATCGCGACCGCCCCGAGCGGCAGGTACGACGAGGTCAGGCCCTTGGCCATCGTCAGCAGGTCCGGGACGGTGTCCCAGTGCTGGATCGCGAACCACTTGCCCGTTCGCCCGAAGCCGGCCATCACCTCGTCGGCGACCATCAGGATGCCGTGCCGGTCGCACAGCTCGCGGACGCCCTGGATGTAGCCGTCGGGCGGGATGAGGATGCCGTTGGTGCCGACGATCGTCTCGAGGAAGATCGCCGCGATCGTGTGGCCGCCCTCGTAGCGGATGACCTCCTCGAGGCCCTGGAGCGCCTCGGCGGCCGGGCGCGGCTCGGCCTCGCCCCAGCGATGGGTGTCCGGGTAGCGGACGACGCCGACGAGGGCCGGCTCGTTGGCCCAGCGGCGCGGGTCGCCGGTCAGGGTCATCGCCCCGAGCGTTGCGCCGTGGTAGGCCCGGTAGCGGGCGAGGATCTTGTGGCGGCCGGTGAAGGCCCGGGCGAGCTTGATCGCGTTCTCGATCGCCTCGGCCCCACCGAGGGTGAAGAAGACCTTGTCGAGGTCGCCCGGCAGGATCTCGGCGAGCTTCCTGCCGAGGCGGGCTCGCGGCTCGGTTGCGAAGGCCGGCTGGACGTACTGGAGCTTCGTCGCCTGAGCGGTGATCGCATCGATCACGCGGCGGTCGCCGTGGCCGATGTTGACCGACATCAGCTGGCTGTTGAAGTCGAGGATCCGCTGGCCCTCGGGGGTGTAGAGATAGACGCCCTCTGCCCGGTCGATCGCGATCGGATCGATCGCGGCCTGGGCGGACCACGAGAAGAACGTATGAGCGCGGGAGAGCCGGACGATCTCCTCGGTGGACATGCTCGGCTGAGCGGTGGTTTCGACGGCCATGGCGGCTGACCTCGGTGCTGGTGGCGGTCGCCGCCGAGGCACGACCTCGTCAGGCGGCAGCGGGTGACGGACTGACCATTCTCGGGGACCCGCGGGAGACCATTCGGTCGGTCCGCCGGGCTCGATCCGGCACACGATTGTCCCACACCGGCAACCGCGCCCGACCCCGCTTCCGGTTGTGTCGCCGCCCCACGATGC
>DATAIW010000323.1:0-4694 GCA_036262455.1 Candidatus Limnocylindrales bacterium
CAGCTCCACGAGCTGGAGCATCTCGGTGACGCGGCTCTTGATCTCGCCGCCCTTGACGCCCTTGCGGCGCAGCCCGAAGGCGACGTTCTCGTAGATCGTCAGGTGCGGGAAGAGGGCGTAGTTCTGGAAGACCGTGTTGACGTTGCGCTTGAACGGGGGCAGCCAGGTCACGTCCTGACCCTGCAACTCGATGAGCCCGGACGTGGGCTGCTCGAAGCCGCCGATCATCCGCAGGGTCGTCGTCTTGCCGCAGCCCGACGGGCCGAGGAGGCTGAAGAATTCGCCGCCGCGCACCTCGAGGTTGATCCGGTCGACCGCGATGGCGTCGCCGAACTTCTTGACGACATCGACGAGCCGGACGTCGACCTCAGGCACTCGCGCACTCCCGAAGCACGGGGCCACTTCTGGCCGGCCGAAACACGACCGGCTTGGGCGACCGAGGGTTGCCGTTCCGCGGACCTCCTCCGAACGCGGGCGGCAGGCCGAGGATAGGTGCCGCCGCGAGAGGGTGTCAACAATGCGAGGTGCGCGCGGTCACCGGGTTGGGCGGTTCGAATATCGTTCCGTGCGACCAGCGATCCCACACCGAATCGCACGCGAGCCCAGTGTCGCGTCGGCGCGGCCGCCCGGCTGGTGGAGATGACTGGACGAGACGTCCAGGAAGAACCACGTCGACCTGCCTGACATCGCGAGCGGCCCGGAGGCGTCGGTTCGGCTCACCAGAAGCGCGGGTTCGCTGCCCGGGAGCCGATTTCTGCGGACTCGCGGGATGGGGCGTCGAAGCGTCCGAGCTCTCGGTGGCGCCCGCCCGGTCGCCTCACCGTGGTCTCCAGGTCGCCCCGTCCAGCCGTGCCGGTCGTTGGTCCCGTTCATGACAGGTTCGGTTCATCAGATGAACGGAATCGACCGCGCCGTTCATTGGATGAACCCATGGAGCATGGCGGGCCGTTCGGCCCATCCGGAATGACTCAGGACGCCCCTGTTCGGGTCGAGATGGATCATCAGATGAGCGAAATCGACCCGAATCGGGTGACGATCGCGCCCCGGATGTCGCATAGGTTCATCGGATGAACGTCGGCCGGGCCGTGCACGGAACGGCTGGCGGCGACACTCGCCCACCGGGACATCGACTCCGCCGCGCCGCGCCGCGCCGCGCTGAGCCAGGCCCGCCATGGCCGAAGCGTGGCGGCTCGTTCCGGCGGTCCGCGGTAGGATGCCGATATCGACGCATCGGCTGACAGAAGGGCCGCACCCGTCCGGCGCCGCTCAGCCACACGATCCAGAGGTTCCCCAAGCGATGCCGACGCTCACCGAAGGCGCGATCCTCGAAGCGCTCAGCCAGGTCCAGGAGCCCGAGCTCGGGCGGGACATCGTCACCCTCCAGATGGTCAAGGACATCGTGATCGAGGGCACGACCGCCGCCTTCACGATCGAGCTGACGACGCCGGCCTGCCCGCTCAAGGACGAGATCGAGGGCAACACCCGGGCGGCCCTGACGGCGATCGGCGTCACCGACGTCACGCTCACGTGGGGGTCGATGGTCCGGCGCTCGGCGCCGCGCCAGGCGGAGCAGCTCCTGCCCAACGTCAAGAACGTCATCGCCGTCGGATCCGGCAAGGGCGGCGTCGGCAAGAGCACCGTCAGCGTCAACCTCGCGGTCGCGCTCGCCCAGGCCGGCGCGGCGGTCGGGCTGCTCGATGCCGACATCACCGGCCCGAACATCCCGATGATGCTCGGCGTCGACGGCCAGCCGAAGGCAGCCCCGAACAACAAGATCAGCCCGCTCGAGCGGCACGGCGTCAAGTGCATCTCGATCCAGTTCTTCGTCCCCGAGGGCCAGCCGATCGTCTGGCGCGGCCCGCTCGTCGGTGGCGCGATCCAGCAATTCCTGCGTGACGTCGACTGGGGCGATCTCGACTATCTGGTGGTCGACCTGCCGCCGGGCACGTCCGACGCCCAGCTGACGCTCGCCCAGTCGGTCCCGCTCGGCGGCGCGGTCCTCGTCACGACGCCCCAGGAAGTCGCCCTCAGCGACGTCGGCAAGGCCCTCGCGATGTTCAAGCGCCTGTCGGTTCCGATCCTCGGCCTCGTGGAGAACATGACCGCGTTCGTCTGCCCGCATTGCGGAGAGCTCACGGAGATCTTCGGTCGTGGCGGTGGCGAGCGGTTCTGCGAGGAGCACCAGATCGACTTCCTCGGTGGCGTCCCGCTCGACATCACCGTTCGCCAGGGCGGCGACGTCGGCGTTCCGGCCGTTGCCCAGCGCGAGCCCGGCCCGGCGGCCCGGGCCCTGACCGCGGTCGCCGGTGCGGTCGCGGCCCGGATGAGCGTCCGGGCGGCCAGCGCGGATCCGCAGCCGCTCCTGTCGATCAGCTGAGCGCCGGGCGCTAGACTCGCACGGCGGGCGGAGGATCGCTCGCGCCTGACGAACCGGACGATCCGCCGGAACGGGACGGACGCCCCAACGGCCGCCAAGGCCGGCTCGAGCACGGATCAGAGCACATTGAGGAGGCGGCCCCGGTGCGCTGTCGGGCGTGTGGCGCGGTGGTCGGGGCGAACGCGCGCTTCTGCGAGCAGTGCGGGACCCGTCTCCACGCCCCCGACAGCTCGGCACCATACGGTGGCTCGACGATCGGTGTCGACCCGCCGCCCACCGCTCGAAAGACCACCCGGAGCTTTGCCCGGACCAAGGCGATGGCGTCGCCGCCCGGCTCCGACCGCCTGGCCCAGGATCCGAGCGCAACCGGCGCGGCCGGCGACCGACGGATCGTCACGGCCCTGTTCGCCGATCTCGTCGACTATGTCCGGCTCGTTGCGGAGCACGACCCGGAAGAGGTCCGGCGGCGGGTCGAGGGAGCGCTCGTCGCGATGGTCGACGCCATCCAGAGCTTCGACGGGACGCGCGAGAAGTTCATCGGCGACGCCGTTTTCGCGGTCTTCGGCTGGCCGATCGCGCATGACGACGACGCACTCCGGGCGACCCATTGCGCTCTGGCGATCCGGGCCGGCCTCGCCCGTCTCGAGGACCCGTCCGGCGAGGTGCTCCAGGTCCGGATCGGGATCGCGACCGGGGAGGTTGTGGCGGCTCCGCGTGAGGTTCCCGACGCCCAGGACTGGTCCCTGACGGGCCCTGCCGTCACAACCGCGGCGCGCATCCAGGGCGTGGCCCAACCAGGCGAGATCCTGCTCGACGAGGCGACGATCCGGGCCGCCCGGAGGGGCCTCGCGATCGAGGATCTCGGCGAGCGCCTGCTCCGCGGCCAGACGAGACCGATCCGGATCGGGCGGCTGCTCGGCGAGGCGGGCTTCCAGCCGTGGCATCCGCTGGCGGGCAACCTCGTCGGCAGGAACGAGGAGCTGGCGATCGTCCGGAGCGCCCTCGACGACCTGCACACCAACGGGCGAGGCGCGACGATCCTCGTCGAGGGCGAGGCCGGGATCGGCAAGTCCCGCCTCCTGGCTGCCCTCGAGCAGGACGCCCGACGCTTGGGTATCGCCTGGGCCTGGGTCGACAACGTGTCGTACGGGTCGTCAGAGCCGTTCCGGTTCGCACGGGCGCTGTCCCAGGCGATGGCCGACGAGCACCAGACCGACTCGGGGACCTTCCTGCGGCGGATGCTGTTCTCGCCCGACGTCGACCCGGCCGATGCCCGCCGCTGGGCCGGCGGGATCGCGGCGGTCGCCCGAGCAGCTTCCTTCTCGGGCTGGGAGGCCGAGGCCGACCTCGCTCCCTCCGATCCGGCCGATGTCGCCCGCGACGTCCGAGCCGCGGCCGCCCGGTACTTCGAGCGGCTCGTGGAGGCCGACGGCCCGCGGATCGTCGTCGTCGACGACCTCCACTGGCTCGATCCGTCGAGCGTCGGCGTGTTCGAGGAGCTGCTCGCCGCGTCGGCTCGCCTGCCGTTGCTCATCCTCGTCGGCAGCCGGGCCGACGCGGCGCGTCCCGGCTTCCTCGCCCGCGGCGGCGTCGCGACGATCACCCTCACCGGGCTCGGCGAGGACGAGACCGGCGAGCTCGCGAGGGCGGTCGCCGGGGCGACCGTCGAGGCCGCGGATGTCCAGCGCCTGCATGCCCGCACGGGAGGCAATCCGCTGTTCATCGGCGAGACCGTCCGGGCCATCGTGGACGAGGGCGCGATCACGAGCGACGGACGGCTCGCGATCGGCGATTCGGCGGATTCGGTCGTCCCGGTCACCCTGCGGGCGTTGCTCGGCAGCCGGATCGACGCGCTGTCGACGGACACCCGGACGGTGCTTCGCGTCGGGTCGGTCCTCGGCATGAGCTTCCGCGAGGGGACGATCGAGGGAGTCCTCGGCGAGCCCGTCGATGCCGCTGTCTACGAGCGTCTCGCCGAGGCGGCGATGATCGTCCCGGTCGACGCGTCCGGAGGCTGGCGGTTCTGCCATCCGCTGATCCACGACGCGGCCTATCGCAGCCTCCTCGCGACCGACCGACGGACGCTCCACACCCGGGTCGCCGACCGGATCGAGGCCGCCCAGCCCGATCCGCCCATCGGCGCGATCGCCCGTCACCGGGCGGCCGCCGGCGACGCCGACCGGGCCATCCCCCTGCTGATCCGGGCCGCCGAGCAGGCGCAGGATCTGGGCGCCGCGGCCGAGGCCGCCGCCTACTTCACCTCCGCGGCCGACCTGGCCGTCGGACCGACGGCCGACGCGCTGCGGGAGCGAGCGTC
>DATAIW010000324.1:0-8827 GCA_036262455.1 Candidatus Limnocylindrales bacterium
CATGGGGGCTCGAGGTGACCGGCTGTGGTCCGATCGGAGGAACGGAGCTCGTCGTCACGGCCCGGGTCGGCAGGGCCGCCCCCGTCGAGGTCGGGACGTGCTCCGAAGGCAGCTACTCGTCGAGCATGATGGCCCTGCCGCTCCCACCCGATGGGACCACGGTCGCTCTCCTCACGAGTGGCGGCACGACGAAGTCGCAGGTCCGGATCTCCGGATTCCAATGGCGCGGTGAGCGCCCCTGATCGCTCACCGGCGAGGACCGCGAAGCCCTCGCGCCCTACTGCAGGACCGGCAGCCGGCGGCCGGCCGGGATCGGGTCTGGCTCGATCACGTCGGCGAGGATCTCGGCGATGTCGCGGGCACTGACGACGCCGGCGGCGCCGGCCGGGGAACCGGCCCCAGCCGGCGACGAGGCGGCGGCGTCGGCGAGGCCGTCCTTCATCATCACCATGCAGAACGGGCAGCTCGTCGCGACCGTGGCAGCACCCGTCTCGAGCGCCTGGCGCGTCCGCTCGGCGTTGATCCGCGTCCCGCGCGTCTCCTCCATCCACATCCGGCCGCCGCCTGCACCGCAACAGAACGAGTTGCGACCGCTCTTCTCCATCTCGCGGAGCTCGAGGCCGGGCACCGCGCCCAGCACGTCCCGTGGCGCGGCGATGACCCCGTTGTAGCGAGCCATGTAGCAGGAGTCGTGGAAGGTCACCGAACCTGCCGCGCCCGCGCCGTCCTCGGCGACGCGCAGCCGCCCGGACGCCAGGAGCCCCTGCAGGTAGACCGAGTGGTGGACCACCCGGAACGACCCGCCCAGCTGGCCATACTCGTTCGAGATCGTGTTGAAGCAGTGCGGACAGGCCGTGACGATCGTCCGCTGGCCCATCCCGTAGCGGTTCAGCGTCTCGACGTTCCCGCTGGCGAGGATCTGGAAGACGTAGTCGTTGCCCATCCGGCGGGCCGGATCGCCGGTGCACGACTCCTCCTGGCCAAGGATCGCGAACTGCACGCCGGCGGCATGGAGGCATGTCGCGACCGACCGCGCCACCCGCTTGTTGCGCTCGTCGAACGCCGCGGCGCAGCCCACCCAGTACAGGACCTCGAGGTCGTCGAGGCCGCCCGGTGCCGCCGCCATCGCAGCCACGGTGGGGACCTCGAACGGCAGGCCGCGGGTCCAGTCCGTTCGCGTCGAGGCCGGCTGGCCCCACGGGTTGCCCTGGCCCTCCATGCCGCGGAACGCGCCCGTCAATTCCTGCGGGAAGCGCGACTCCTCGAGGACGAGGTTCCGCCGCAGCCCGACGATCTTGTCGACGTGCTCGATCAGCACGGGGCAGGCCTCGACGCACGCGCCGCACGTGACGCAGTCCCAGACCGCGTCATAGGGGATGGCGTCGTCGACGATCGGCGCCGCCATCCGGGCCGCGTCCGGCGCTGTGCCGCCCAGCCCGTACGTCTCGCGGACGAGCGGGTTGTTCGGGATCAGGTCGAGCCCGTGCTCCGCCTCGACGGCCATGTGACGGATCCCCATGATGAGGGCCTTGGGATTGAGCGGCTTGCCCGTGAAGTTGGCGGGACAGGCGGCCTGGCAGCGGCCGCACTCGGTGCAGGTGAAGCCGTCGAGGAGGTCCTTCCAGCCGAGGTCCTGGAGGGACTTCAGGCCGAACGTGGCGTCCTCCCGCTCCAGGTTCATGGCCGGCAACTCACCGCGGGGCGCGAGCTTGCGATACCAGATGTTCGGGAACGCGGTCGCGATATGGAGATGCTTGCTGAACGGCAAGTCCACGAGGAATACCGCCACGATCACGATGTGCGCCCACCACAGGACGACGAAGCCGGCCTCGAGCAGGCCCGGCCCGACCGCCGACCGGAGCGGCCCGGCGAGCGCGGCGGCGACGAACGCTCCCGGATCGTCGCCGTAGCGCGCGAACTGGAAGACCTGGGCGAGGAGCTCGGTCGCGACAACCCCACCGATCAACGCGAGGATCAGGAGCGCGTCGCGGTTGTAGGTGAGGCGCGTCGGCCGTGAGATCAGGCGCCGCTCGTAGGCCCACAGGATCGAGCCGATCACGATCACCGCGACGACGTTCTGCATCGCGCTGACCGCGGCCCACAGCAGGCCGTCGAACGGGGCCGCGATGACGGTCTGGATGATGCCGCCCGTGACGATGTTCGCGGTCCCGATCGTCAGCAGGACGAAGCCCCAGAAGATGCCCGCGTGCATCAGGCCGGCTCGCGGGTCCTTGAACATCTTCCTCTGGACGAAGGCGTATTCGATCAGCCCGATCAACCGTCGCCCGATCTGGCCGAACGGGCGCGGCTGCTCGACGGCGGGTCGCGCCGCCGCGAAGACGCGCAGGTGGCGGGCGATCGCGAGGGCGAAGATCGCGGCCGACCCCCAGAAGATGACGAAGACCAGCGGGTAGGCGGGCACGTCCGCGAAGACCGGGAACATCAGTCGGCTTCCTCCGGTTCACTGGACGGGGCCTCGCGGCGGCCGAAGGCATGCTGATCCTCGGTGCTGTCGGCCGGCGCGTCGCCGTCCGGGTCGAGCGAGGTCGCCACGGCACCGGCCGACCGCGCCGCGTGATCGTGCGGCCCGGCCAACGTCTCGAGGGCGTGGTCGAGGACCGGGACGATCGCCTCGAGCGACTCCGCCGCACCCTTCGGCGAGCCCGGCGTGTTCACGATCAGGGTGTGCCCGCGGACCCCGACGACCGCCCGGCTCAGCGCGGCGAACGGGGTCTTTGTCCGGCCCTCGGCGCGGATCGCCTCGGCCAGGCCGGGGACCTCGTAGTCGATGACGGCGAGCGTCGCCTGGGGCGTCACGTCGCGCGGGGTGAGGCCCGTCCCGCCGGTCGTCACGATGAGCGGATGGATGTCCGAGGCATCGCGCAGCGCCTGCTCGATCTCCTCCCGATCGTCGGCGACGACCGCCCGTTCGACCACGAAGCCAAGGGCCGTCAACCGATCCGCCAGCACTGCCCCGCTCGTGTCGTCACGGGTCCCCGCCGCGCTCCGGTCGCTCGTGGTGAGGACCAGCACGGTCCTGGCGGGCGGCGGGCCATCGCTCATGCCTTCGGGCCTCGTCGATTGCCTCCGCCGATCCGGCCCGCGGCCCGGTCACCCGGGCGCCGCTGGTCCGGCTCGCGCGCCGCGTCGGGGTCGGCCGGGCGGTGCCACTCGCCGCTCTTGCCACCGGTCTTCGAGATCAGGCGAACGGCACGGATCTCGACCCCGCGCTCGACGCCCTTGACCATGTCGTAGATCGTCAGGGCCGCGACGGACGCGGCGGTCAGGGCCTCCATCTCGACCCCGGTCGGCCCGGTCGTCGCTGCCTCCGCCCGGACCCGCAGGACGCCGGCGGCCCGGTCCGGCGTCACCGCGACGACGAGGTCGGTCAGGGCGAGCGGATGGCAGAGCGGGATCAGCTCGCTCGTCCGCTTGCCGCCCATCACCCCGGCCAGCTCGGCCACGCCGAGGACATCGCCCTTCGCTCCGCCCCCGTCGATGACCATGCTCATCGTCTCGGCCGACACCGCGACGAGCGCCTCGGCGATGGCCCGCCGCGCAGTGGACGGCTTGTCGGACACGTCGACCATCCTGGGCCGGCCGGATCGGTCGACATGGGTCAGGCGACGGCGCTCGGTGCGGGGCGGGATCTCGCGGGCCATGGCTGCCTCCAGTATCGGTCGATCGGACGGGCCGCGAGCGGCCTGCGGACGCGGGGCGCGGGTGACGGGAGTGGATCCGGTCAGTCGCGGTCGAGCCACCACAGCTCGACCTCGCCGCCGACTGGCACGGAATCGACGGTCTCGGGCACGATTGCGAGCGCCTCGGCAATCGCGAGCGCCGACAGGACGTGGCTTCCCTGCCCGCGGCCGCCGCCCGCGAGCCGGACACGGACGCGACCGCGCTCGTCACGGATCGGCGCACCGGCGTCGTCCCGCTCCGCGACCACCCGCAGGAAGGCGCGTCGGCCCAGGCTCTTCGACGCCTCGTCGACCAGCACCGCCCGGTCCGACGACCGGACGAGCCGCGCCGCCGGCAACCCGGCGAGGCGACGGATGGCGGGACGGACGAACAGCTCGAACGTCACGAAGCTCGACACGGGGTTCCCGGGCAGCCCGAACAGCAAGGTCCGCCCGCCGGCGGGCCGGTCGACGACGCCGAATGCGAACGGCTTGCCGGGCTGGACGGCCACCCGCCACAGCTCCATCCGCCCGATCTCGGCGAAGGCCGCGCGGACGACGTCGTACGGCCCGACCGACACGCCCCCGGACACCACGATCGCGTCGAGGTCTCCGTGCAGCGCGGCCTCGAGACGGGCCCGGACGTCCTCGAGCCGGTCGGCGGCGATCCCGAGCGCCAGCGAGTGGCCGCCCGCCTCCTCCACCAGCGCACTGAGCCCGGGCCCGTTCGCATCCGGGATCCCGGCGGGGCCGAGCGCCCTGCCCGCGGCGCGGACTTCGTCGCCGGTGGCGAGGATCCCGACCCTGGGCCTGCGATGGACGTGGACCGTTTCGTTGCCGGAGCCCGCGGCCAGCGCGATCGCGGCCGGCCCGAGGCGGGTCCCCGCGCCCAGGATCACCATCGCCTCCGGCAGGTCGTCGCCCACCTTCCGGATCGCGGTCCCGGCCCGGATCGCCTCGTGGACGAGGACGGCGGCCGGGAGTGGACCGGCGGCGTCGCGGCCCCGTTGCCCGGTCGGCGCGCCGGCCGCATCCGCGGGCGTGGTCAGCTCGACCTGGACGACGGCGTCGGCACGGGGCGGGATCGGGGCCCCCGTCGCGATCCGGATCGCCGTTCCCCGCTCGACCGCGGTCTCTGGCGCAGTGCCGGCCCGGACCTCGCCGACGACCTCGAGGCGGATCGGGTCGATGTCCGTGGCCGTCGCGACATCCGCGGCCCGGATCGCATACCCGTCCATCGCGGAGTTGTCCCACGGCGGCAGGGCTGTCAGGCTCATCACATCGTCGGCCAGGATCCGGCCGAGCGCCTCCGCCAGATAGGCCATCTCGGGCTCGGTCGGGCCGGCGATCGCCGCCAGGACGGCTGCGCGCGCCTCCTCGACCGAGAGAAGTCGATCGCCGATCGCCCCCACCGTCACCGGGCCTGCCCGCGCGCCTCGGCCCGGGCGTGGACCAGCGCGGCGATGGAGCGCCGCGTCAGGACACCGCGCAGCGTCTCGCCGTCGAGCACCGGAAGTCCATCGAGATGCGACTGGCGCAGTCGCTCGAGCGCGTCGGTCAGGCGGTCGTCCGGGCTTGCCGTCGGCATGTCGGGCTTGCCGATCATCACGTCCTGGGTGCGAGTGGACGGCCACTTCTGTTGGGCGACGGCTCGGACCTGGGCCAGGCCGATGATCCCGACCAGCACGTCATCGTGCAGCACCGGCAGCGCCGGCGTGACCGTTCCGTCGAGGATGCTGGCTGCGAAGGTGTCGAGCGTCAGCTGTGGCGAGATCGTCGAGAGATCCTGCTCCATCGCCTCGCCGACGCTCATCCCCTGGATCAGGTCGTCGAGCACCAACCAGCGATCGACCGACCGGGCCGACGCCACGAGGAACCAGCCGACCAGGCCAACCATGATCCCGGTGGGCGTCTCACCGGCCAGGATGATGGCGAGGGCGAAGATCTGGGTTGCTCGCCCGGCGTATTTCCCGACGACACCGGCGGCCTTCGTCCCCGCACGCTGGTTGCCAGTTCGAGCCCACGCCGCCGCCCGGACGAGCCGGGCGCCGTCGAGCGGGAATGCCGGAACGACGCTGATGCCGGCCAGGAGCAGGTCGAGCATGCCGATGATGATGAGGACGTCGGCCACGGGCCCGGCCCACGATCCGAGGCTCAGCGAACCCACCGCGAGCGCGATGAGGATCAACCCGAGGACGAGGCTCGTGAGTGGGCCGGCGATCGCGGTGGTGGCCTCCGTGCGGGGCGAGCTGGCGATCACGTCGATCGGCGCCGAGCCGACGAAATGGACGACGAGCACGCGGCCGACCGCGCCATCGCGGCGGGCGACAACGGCATGCGCGAGCTCGTGGGCGATGACGGTCGCGAGAAACCCGAGCGAGCCGAGGAGCCCGATCGCCCAGGTCAGGGCCGGATCCATCTCCGGCTGGAACTGGGCCAGACGACTGGCGACCGTGACCGTGATGATCGCGACGATGAAGAGCCACGACAGGTGGAGGCGGATCTCGAAGCCGAGGATCCGGGCGATCGGGACGCCGTTCATCGGGCGACCCCGGCTCGGCCGGCGCCGACCGGGTCCACCGCCGGCGACCCGATGGCAACGGCTCGGGTTCGACTCGCGAGGCGCCCGGCACCGACCGAGATGAGCGCGGCGACGGCCACGATGACGACGCCGAGGACGATCGTCGTCTCCGACCAGAAGTCGAACGGGAAGAGCTGGACGAGATGGTCCGTCCGGGGATCGAACGTGAAGGACCCCGCGGGAAAGAACAACCGGTGGAAGATCTCGAATACGGCGTCGAACGCGACCGAGGCGATCACCCCGGCGACGACGATCGCGAGGATCAGCCAGCGCATCCCGGACGCGATCGCCGACCACGCCCGCTCGGTGTGGCCCATCCGCCGCGCACCGGCGACGAGGACGACGAGGCCCGCCGCCGCGATCGCGGCCAGCAGGAAGAACCCGGCGAACACCCCGCGGACATCACGCATGTGCTCACGCTCGCGTTGCTCGAGGACGGGTGCGCCGGCGATCTCCACCGCGAAGTCGGGTGGCCCGAGCACGAGATCGTGGAGGATGGCGTTGGTCGCGACAGCGAGGTCGGCCTGCGTGTAGCCCGCCAGGCTGGCGGCGTGCGTCCGACCCTGCTCGAACGACACCCAGGCGGGGGTCAGGAAGGGCAGGATCGCGATGGCGATCACGACGATCGACGCGGCGACGGCCGTCGCCGCCGCGGCCAGGCGCTCCGGCACGGACCGTGCGCTGAAGGAGTCTGCGGTCACCGCCGCATGGTAGACCGGGCGGACGGCCTGCGCCGCCGAACCGCCGAAGCCGATGGGGCGCTGGTTCGTCATTCACCATCGGCCGTGGTGCGTGTCGGCCGCGGTCACCCGGATTCGACCATGCCTGCCCGGACGATCCCGCCTGACACCATCCCCCCGATCGTGGTTGACGCAGGAATCGACCATCGGCGACCGAGTCGAAGGCCGTGGGGACGTCACGATCCGGACTTCAACCACCGGGGGTGGTGAGTGACACGAACGACGCCGCCGCGTGGCGGGCCCGCGGGTCCGGTCAGTCCTCGAGGGTCCGCGCCTGGTCCCACCAGCCCGAGGTCGTGAGATCGTCGGGCGGGTCCATGTTCAGCTCGGTGGCGCCCCGCCGGATCCTGTCGCGGAACGCATCGAGGTCCAGCCCGAGGATGTCGTGCAGGCCGTCGATCCCGGCCTGCATCAGGAGCTGGTGGTCCTCCGGCCCGAAGCTCGCGAGGTTGAGCATCAGGGCCTCGTCGCGCCAGGTCAGGACCTCGTTGGTCGACGCATCGACCTGGTCGGCGAGCGTCTGGCGTCGGGTCGGCGTCTCGCTGACCTCGAGCAGCAGGCCGGTGGTGAAGATGCCCTGGTGCTCGAGCCGGTCGAGGTGGACCTGCTCGATCCGGGTCAGCTCTCCGATCGGTGGCACGGTGACAGTTGGACCTCAGCGACGGAACGGGTGATCGACTCGATCATGCCACGGCGGTCGCGTCGGGTGCACGTCGGCCGCTACCATCGACCCCGATTCGTGCCGACCCGGAGGGACCGCCGTGAGTCTGTTCGTGCTCCTGAAGATCGTCCACATCCTGTCCGCGATCACCGCCCTCGGGGCGAACCTCACGTATCCGTACTGGCTCCGCCGAGCCGGGCGAGACCGCGACCGGGTGCTCGACGCGATCGATGGGATCTCTCGACTCGACCGCCGGATCGCGAACCCGGCGTACGTCCTGGCGTTCGTCAGCGGAGCCGGGATGATCCTGACCGGCTTCTACTCCTTCGGCACGTTGTGGGTGGCGAGCGCGATCGCGCTGTTCGTGCTCGTGACGATCCTCGGGATCACGGTCTACGGCCCGGCGCTCCGCCGACAACGCGCGGAGGCGGAGCGCGACATCGCTTCGTCGGCGTACGCCGCGATCGAGCGCCGCCAGAACCTGCTCGGCTTGTTCGTGACCGCGCTGGTCGTCGGGATCGTCGTGCTCATGGTCTCCAAGCCGACGCTCGGATGAACCCGTCCGTCGACGGCTCGTCGGCGATCCGCCCGCGTCGGCTCGTGGCGGGAGACACGGTGTCGCGGGGCCGTCGCTTCGGCCCGGCGGACCGAGAGGCGGCGTTGAGGACGCGGCCCCCAGGCTGGGCGACACGCAACAAGGAGGAATACCCATGAGCCTCGACGACAACAAGGCGCTCGTCCGCCGGTTCATCGACGAGATCTTCGTCCAGGGCCTGCCCGAGACGGTCGACGAGCTTCTCGCGGCCGACTTCGTGGCCCACACCTGGCCGTCAACCGGCAACCCGAGGGCCGACCTCAAGGGGGCGATCGAGCGCACCTCGAAGGGCCTCGCCGACCCCAGGTTCACGATCGAGGACATGATCGCCGAGGGCGACCAGGTCGCCGTTCGCCTCACCGCCGAAGCGACCCACGCCGGCGAGTTCATGGGGATGCCGCCGAGCGGCAAGCGCTATTCGATCGGCGAGATCCACGTCTTCCGGATTCGCGACGGCATGGTCACCGAGCACTGGCACCAGTTCGACCAGATGGGGATGATGAAGCAGCTCGGGGCGATGCCCGGTGGCGCGCCGGCCGACGGTCCGGCGGCGGACTCGCGCTGACCCCG
>DATAIW010000325.1:0-4930 GCA_036262455.1 Candidatus Limnocylindrales bacterium
ATCCAGGACGCCGAGGTCGGGGTGAAGTGGTGGTGAAAGTGCTTGTGACGGGCGAGCCACCGTTGGATCTCGGGCGTCTTGCGGGTCGACACGTTGTCAAGGACGACGTGGATCTGGCGGCGCGGATAGGTCCGGGCCACCGTAGCTGCGGCCATCAAGTACCTACAAGCCTTTAGTCGAGCGGGACACTAGAGGATCATCAGCGGTCGCTGACGCCGTGCATCCTGCGACGAAGGTCGGGAGGCCCGGGACGAGGCTGCCTGCCATCAGGTCGGTCACGTTGTCTTTGGGCCCAATGCGAACGACACGCAGTTCAAATCGCCGTGCATACGTCTGGACGACGCCCCGCCGTCGCCGTCGATCCTCGGCTCTCCGTTCGGCCAGGGCCCTCCTCGCGACGAGGTGGGCCTGATCGAGCACATGGCGCGCCCTGCGCACGTGCCCTCATGCGGCGGACATTGCGCCGCTCTATCAGCGAGGCAGGCGTGGCTACGGCGTGTACGTCACCTGCACGGCGAGACCGTCGAGGCGGAAGTCCTTCGAGGTCCGATCCGAGGTGTCGATCAGGCGAACGCGGAAGGTGGCGTTCGAGAAGTCGGACCCGAGCCACGACCGGCCCCATGTGTCGTTGGTGGCACCGAGGGTGTAGGTCGTAACCCCGACATTCGCGACCGCCACGGACCTGGCCGCCGTCCACGTGGTCCCCGCGTCCCACGAGAGCTGAGCGCAGATCTGGCTCGTGCCGCTGTTGTTGTTCAGGCCGACATCGGTCCGGACCTGGATGCCGCCCACGGCGCTGACCGTCGCCGGGACGCCCAGGGTGAAGTCCCAGAACCGGTGGCGGTCCTTGCCCGCATCGAGGCAGACGAGGCTCGTGTTCGTGCCGGTGTTGGCGTCGGTCGCGATCGACCCGTCGGTCACGCACGCCTTCGTCGGGACGGATTCATAACCATCGCCGTCACCGCCGGTGTCCGCGGCGTTCGAGGTCGTGGTGCACGTCTTGAAGCCGGTCGGGGTCGACCCGAGCGTGATCGTCGCCGACGCCTGGTTGCTGTTGACGCTCCGCCAGTTCTGGAACGCGCTGCGCAGGACGTAGTAGTACGTCCCGTTCGAGCCGGGCGCGTCGGTCGTGGCGACGGTCGTCCGCGGCGTGACCGTGGTGATCAGGCTGTACGGGCCGCCCGACACGGTCGCCCGCCGGACCTCGTAGCCGGACGCATACGTGTCGGTCGTGGCGGTCCAGGTCAACGAGGCGCTCGAACCCCCGGTCGCGGCGAGCGTCGTCGGCGGATCGAGCGTGTCGGTCGCGATCGCCTTGCTGCTCGTGTCCGCGTCGGTCAGGCGGGCCAGGGTCGTGATCGACGACGCTCCGAGGAGCGCCGGGACGAGCACCGCAACGGCGGCAAGGCCGATGCGGCGGCGGGATCGCATCAGTCAGTCGGCCGCGCTGCGGCTGTGTCCGCGACCGATCAGCCAGCGGGCTCGCCGCTGGCGGACCTCGCGACTCCGTTCGATCTGGGCGCGGACCGTCGGTCGTGCGAGCGACCCGGAGATCGCCGGCGCGAGAGCCGGAGCGGCGAACGCCCACGTGGCCCCGCCGAGGCTCGAGTCGGCGATGCGGACCGGTCGGGCGGCGATCGGCTCGCCGTCGAGGAGCTCGGGATCGAGCACCGACGCCGCGGCCGGCAGGCCCGCGGACGTCGGCTCAGGCAGAGGATCGATGGCGTCGGCGCCGGCGGGACGGCGCACCGGGCGAGGCTCGGGCTCCAGGGATTCGAGCAGCCAGGCCATGGCCAGCAGCGTCGCCGCCAGGCCGAGCACGAACATGATGCCCATTGGCAGCGACAGCAGCGCCAGCAGGTACCCGGCGAGGGGAATGACGAACTCGACCCGGCCGATGACCGCGCTGGCCGGCACGAGGGTCGGATCGGGCGCGGCGTTGGCGTCGCCCTTCGTCCGGATCCAGCGTCCGTCGGGGCGGTCGACGAGCGCGACGATCCGGTGGGTATAGGTCGCCCGGTCCGGTCCGACCTGCATCGAGACGACGTCGTCGACCGCGAGGGAAGCCGGGGCGACGGGTCGGACGACGATCACCGCGCCGAGCCCGATCGTCGGCTCCATCGAGCCGCCGCCGATGACGATCGACTGGCGGCCGACGAGCGGCGCACCCTTGCCGAGGATCACGCCGAGCAGCACGACGACGATCAGGATGACGAGGCCGAGGTCGACGATCCGGCGAAGAACCGTGGTGGCGCCGGCGAGGATCCTCATCGTTGATTCCTCCAGGAACGCGATGGGCTGCTGTTCACCTGCGAGCCGGCCCGACGGTCCGTGACGCCAGGGCGGGCGCCATGCCGGCCAACCCGCAGGTCGGTCCGGAAGCGACCGGGCTGCGGCTCGCCCACGAGGACGAGCCGCAGCCGGTGGTGCAGCCGGAGACTGCGGTTACGGGTTGTTGGCGGTCTGCTCGGCCGCGAAGGTGAACGTGGCGGCAGAGCTCGCGCCCTGGTAGGTGTCGTCGGTCGCGAGCGGCAGGCTGACCCGGAAGCAGAGGATCTCGTTGGTCCCAGCGGTCAGGTTGCGGTCGCCCGCCTGGAAGCCCTGGGCGGAGCTGCCCCAGCCCGCGCCGTTGAGCGTCGTCGTCGCGAGCACGGAGGCGCCCGTGAAGGCGGCGCATCCGCCGCCCGCGTCCTCGGCCTTGACCGTCAGCTGGAGGGCCGATCCGAGAGCATTGGTGGCCGCGACCGACATCGCGTAGCGGAGGTCGCCGGAGCCGTCGTTCGAGATCGTCAGCGCCTGGGTCGACGAGCCACCGGGCATCATCCCGCTGACCGCGGTGAGGACGGCCGGGTTGGAGTTGATGTCGATCGTTCCGGTCGTGAACGCCCAGGTCGACGAATCGCTGTCGGTGAACTGGGCGAGGGAAATCGAGCCCGCGCCGATCGTCAGGATCGAGACGGCCCCGAGCAGGGCGACGATGCCGCGGCGGCGCTTTCGGCGACGCTCGACCTGGTGATCCGTGAGCTGGCTGTGCATGAACGTGGGTCCTTTCCCGAAGCGTTGATGAGGCCTGACCGCCGGCGGAGGCCGGTCGTGGATGCGCGTTCCCCCCACTGGACGTGCGGCCGGTTCGGGCGAGGGGTTTCGCGGTGCCCGAACGGGTGACGCCGTTCAGGGGGAGTGAACGACCTGAACGACGTACGTCGCTACGGGACTACGGGACCAATCGAACCCGTACCTTGGTCCCATCCAGTCGAGTGGGGACGCGGCCGAAGAGCAGCGGTGCGCGGGCTGCGCCCTGCCGGCGCCCGTGGGCACACCGTTGGGGAGTGAACCGGGCCGATGGTCCGTCCTCGAATCAGGGCGCCTGCGGCGGTTCGGCCGCCGACCGAATCAGTCCTCGGTCGGGCGGGCGGCGAGCCGCTCCTCGTAGCGCCGATCCCGCCACGCCAGCGCCGCTTTCAGGCCCTCGCGGCGGACGATCGCGTCGAACTCGCGGGCGGTCTCGCTCATGTTGACGAAGGACTGGAGATCGAGCCCCATCTCGACCGCGGCCGCGAACCCGGCCGCGTCCATCGCCCGGTTGAGCATCAGCTTCGTCGGGGCCATCACGTCGGGCGGGACGCGCGCGAGCTTCTCGGCGAGTGTGTCGACCTCCTCCACCAGACGATCGACCGGCACGACCCGATTGATCAGGCCGATCCGCTCGGCCTCGACAGCACCGATCAGGTCGCCGGTCAGGAGGAGCTCGCGCGTTCGCTTCTGGCCGATCACGAACGGCATCAGCAGCGTGACAGGCGCCGACCCGAACCGGATCTCCGGCTCGCCGAGCTGAGCGCCCTCGGCGGCGACGATCAGGTCGCAGGCCATGGCGAGCTCGAGCCCGCCGGCGAGTGCATAGCCATGCACCTGGGCGATCACCGGCTTCGGGCAGGACCAGACCGCGAGCGTCGCCTCGACATCGCGGGCGAGGACGTCGCGCCAGTCCCAGGCAGTCGCCGGCGCTGATTCGGACAGGTCGTAGCCGGAGCAGAACGCCCGGCCCGCCCCGGCGATGACGATCACCCGGACACGCGCGTCGGCCGTTGCCTCGGAGATCGCCGCGGTCAGCGCGTCGCGCAGCTCGGCGCTGATTGCGTTGAGCTTGGCCGGCCGGTTCAGGGTCAGGCGGATACCCCACGGCGTCGGCTCGCGGAGGAGGACCGGCTCGTCGGTCACGGCTCGCCCTCCAGCACGACGAGGGCATCGACGGCCGCCGTACCGTCCACGCCCGAGATCAGCGGGTTGCAATCGATCTCGAGGATCGTCGGGTCCGCGACGAGGAGGTCACCGAGCCGGACGATCGCCTGCGCCACCGCGGACCGGTCGATCGCCGCCCGGCCGCGAGCGCCGGCGAGGATCGCCGCGCCGCGCAGGTCGTCGAGCATCGCCTCGGCGGTACCGGGGTCGAGCGGGGCCAACCGGATCGCGACATCGTCGAGGACGTCCGCCAGGATCCCGCCGAGACCGACGATCACGATCGGCCCGAAGGTCGGATCGCGCCGGCCACCGACGATCAGCTCCGGACCGCTAAGCTGCCGCGCGACGAGCAGGCCACGCCGGACGGCGCCCGCGGGTAGCGGCAGGGCCAGCAGCTCTGCCGCGGCGGACCGGACGGCGGCACCGTTGGTCAGCCCCAGGCGAACCGCCCCGGCATCGCTCTTGTGGACCAGCCCGACGACGTCGATCTTGAGGACGACCGGGAAGCCGAGCTCGGTGGCGGCCGCAACCGCACCGTCTGCGTCGGCGACCCGGACCTGCCGCAGCACCGGCAGGCCTGCCGCCTCGAGCCGAACGAGGCTCTCGACCTCGGGCAGGGCCAGTGGACCGGCGGCGAGGTCGGCGGCAGGCTCTCCGAGGGCGGGCTCTCCGACGGCGGGCTCTCCGACGG
>DATAIW010000326.1:0-3384 GCA_036262455.1 Candidatus Limnocylindrales bacterium
CCTGGCTGCGCAAGTCGAGTGGCGGGCGGTCGCCGCGCCGATCGGCAGTCTAGGGGTCCGGCGCCGCGCTCGTCAACCCCGTCGGATGACGGTTCGGACACGCGACACATGACGTAGCGCCAATCCCGTGACGCCCAGCGGCGCGTCGCGTGCCGTCCTCGCGCATCTGATGCGCCAATTGCGGCATTGCGTTCATCAGATGAACCTACGCGACGGACTGGACCTCCCCGAGTCTCGACCCACTCCCGAATCGGCCGGATTCGGTCCGGGTCCGTGCATCTGATGCGCCAGATCGGACGCTCGATCGCCCAGAAGGCTCCAGGCACGTCGGATAGGTTCATCGGGTGCACATCGGTGTGTGGGGCTCAGGCGTCGCGGCGGACGATGACCCGGCGGACCGTCGCCTGCGGCGAATCGATCTCGTGGACGACCCGGAAGCCGGCTGCCAGGAAGGTCGACAGGTGGCCGGTGTAGCCGAGGGCAGCGGGAACCCGGCCGTCGCCCGCGTCGACGGGGTACGCCTCGAGACCCGGGGCGCCGTGCGCCCGGGCGTACTCCATGGCGGCGTCGAGGAGGCGCGTCGTCAGGCCCTGGCCGCGGACGGTCCGGGAGACGACGAAGCACACGATCGACCAGACGGGCACGTCGGGAGTCGCCAGTACATGCACCAGCATGTTTTCGGGTCGCCGCCCTCGCCGAACAGCGCGGCGACGTCGTCCCAGCGGTCCGGTGTCAGGGGAACGATGCTGATCGAGGCGGGGACGTCACTCTCTGTCATGTCGTGGATGGTACTCAGCCGGTCGGTCTGGGCCTGTCATCTTTGGCGCGGGCATCGCGTCGTCTCCCACGTCGACGGTTTCGGGAGGTCCCGCGAGCGAGGCCACGAGGCGCATGACCAGCGGTTGGATCAACCGGCGACCGGCCTCGAGGACGATGGCGATCGGTGCGGCATGGGTCGCCGGCAGGGCCAGGAAGACCGCCAGGAACGGCGACATCACCGGCAGCGCCATCGTCGAGTAATGGAACTGGCTCGCTGGCCAGACGGCAGGAACCGCCAGCCAGCCGGCAGTTCGTCGATCGCGCAGAGCCAGGAGCACCAGGGCAAGCACGGTCACGGCCAACAGCTCGGGGTAGTAGAAGGCCGATCCGCCCTTGGTCGACTCGTCCATCAGGCGGCGCGAGATGAACCCGAGCTTGCCGATATAGTCGATCCACAGGTCGGAGGCGATGACGGCCGTGGCTCCTACGAGGCCAACACCGGCCCAGGCGTGCCGCCAGCGCCCCTCGCCCACCAGCGGGATGAATGCATACACCTTGAGGCCGGTCGCGACGGCCGAGGCGAGCGGATGGTTTGCCACCAGTAGGGCAAGGACCACGATCTGGGGGTTGGCCGAGAAGAGCGCCTCCCCGATCGGCGGGAAGAGCAGCCACCACAGCGGCAGGTTCAGACGACGGAGCGTCCAGACCGCGGACGCCCAGGTGGCGAGGACCCAGATCCGGGTGAATGTCACCTCGCTCACGAGAGCCGCCGGGGCCATCAGGACGGTCGTCACGGGCGAGCCCGCGTAGTGGAAGGACCAGCCATTGACGACGACGGCGGCATCCCATGGATCGCCACCGTCCAGCCAGGCGACGACGCCCCGATAGTAGATCGTGGCATCGATCCCGACCGGGAAGCCCTGGTTGGTGAAGAACGTCACCCGGTCGTATGTCTGCCACGCGAACCAGACGACCAGCAGGAACGTTCCGACCCACCGGATTGCCGGAAGGAGGGCGCGCACATCCTCGTCGACGAGCCGGAACAGCCGACGGCCGTGGGCGAACCACCCGGAGTCACGCATCACCGCGAATGCTGCGGTGAGCCGTTCGTCCGGTCAACCCAACGATGGCATCATCACTGGCGATGGACGGCAACCGGGCGAGCCCTCGAACGCAAGTGGCGCCGCCGCGCCGCTCCATTGTCGAGCTGATGATCGACGGCGTCCTCGACGCGGAGCTGGCCGGCCTCGCCTGGCTGCTCGTCGAGGCGCGCCTGCCGCTGATCGTGGCTGGTCTGCACCGCGGCGCCGGCAAGACGACGCTGTTCGAGGCCCTCCTCGATTTCCTGCCATCGACCGCTCGACGGATCGACCTCGCGGGCGCGACCGAGGAGTTCGCGTGGCTACCCGAGGCAGGGGCGCTCGGCTGGCCCGCAGCTGGCGAGCGGGCCGAGCCGTCGTCGATCCCGATCACGCCCGCCACAGGCTTCCTCGTCGCCGCCGAGCTGTCGGAGCACCTGCCGACCCACACCTGGGGTCGGGCGGCGCGGACGTTGGTTCGGGCGGCGTCGATCGGCTACGGGATCGGAGCGACGGTTCACGCCGATCGCCTCGAGGACGTCCACGATCTGCTGCGCGGCAGCCCGGTCGGCCTGACGGACGACGAGCTGACCTACCTCGGTCTGATCCTGATCGTCCGGGCAACCAGCGAGCCGGACGGCTCGGTCCGTCGCCGGGTCGTCGCCGCCCACTACGCTCGACCGGTGAGTCGCGACGAGCACGGCCACACCCAGCGACCGGCGCCGGCGGTCCTCGCGTCCCGCGACGAGGGAGCGGATCACCTGGAGCACTTCGCCTGGGGGGTGATGCCCGAGCTCGCGATCCGGCTCGGCCGGAAGGCCGGCGACATCGAGCGGGATCAGTTCGAGCGAGCGGCATTGCTGACCGCCCTGGCCCAGGACCGCACGACCGGTGTCGACGAGGTCCGGGCGGCGATCCGCGATGCCCGCCGGCTCCCGACACCAGCGATGGACCACCTCCACTGAGACGTTCGGCACCTGACGTTTGACGGTCCGCGGAGCCGGTCGTACGCTCGCCGCCCGTGCCATCCCCGTCCGTCGATCGCCAACGCCGACCCGAGACCCTCGGCTTGCTGCGCGCCGCGGGCTGGTCGAGCCGGACCGTCAAGCAGGAGCTCCGGTCCAACCTCCTCGCCCGGCTGGCGGCCGATCGGCCGATCGTCAGCGGGATCGTGGGCTATGACGAGTCGGTCCTGCCCGCCATCGAGAACGCGGTCGTCGCCGGCCAGGACCTCGTCCTCCTCGGCGAGCGCGGCCAGGCCAAGACCCGGCTCGCGCGGCTGCTCGTCGGCCTGCTCGACGACGCGATCCCGATCGTCCGCGGCGGCGAGCTGAACGACGATCCGTACGCGCCGATCAGCCCGAGCGGCAAGGCGATCGTCGCCGAGCACGGCGACGCCACGCCGATCGACTGGCTGCCTCGCGACCGGCGCTACAGCGAGAAGCTCGCGACGCCGGACATCACGATCGCCGACCTGATCGGCGAGGTCGACCCGATCCGGGTCGCCGAGGGCCGCTACCTCAGCGACGAGCTGACCCTCCACTAC
>DATAIW010000327.1:0-2926 GCA_036262455.1 Candidatus Limnocylindrales bacterium
GAGGTTTCAGCCAAGCGCGTCGCGGACCTTGTCGAGGATCCCGCCATGGGGCGGCGCGACGGACTCGCCGGCGTCGGCGGCGTACTCGGCGAGGAGCTCCCGCTGGCGCTTCGTGAGCTTCGCCGGGACGACGACATTGACGAAGACGTGGAGATCGCCCTTCGAGCCGGTCCGGCGGAGGTGCGGCACGCCGCGGCCGCGGAGGCGGATCTCGGTGCCGGGCTGGGTGCCCGGCTTGATCTCGAGCGGTTCCTGGCCGTCGACGGTCGGCACCTGGATCGTCGTCCCGAGCGCCGCCTGGGCGATCGAGATGTCGGCCTCGTACGAGAGCTCGGTGCCGTCACGTCGGAGCTTCGGATGCGGGGTGACATGGACCGCGACGTAGAGCGAGCCCGCCGGTCCGCCGCGGACGCCGACCTCGCCCTCGTTCGAGAGCCGGATCTGGTGGCCCTCGTCGATGCCAGCCGGGATCGACACCCGGAGGGTCCGCTTGCGCTCGGTCCGGCCCTCGCCGTGGCAGGCCTCGCAGGGCTCGGTGACGAGCTTGCCCTCGCCGTGGCACTTCGGGCAGGCCGTGACGTTGACCATCTGGCCGAGCATCGTCCGGCGGGTCGACCGGATCTCGCCGCGGCCACCGCAGTTGTCGCAGGCGACCGGCTGGGTTCCGGGCTTGGCGCCCGTGCCGGTGCACGTCTCGCAGCGGCCGTAGACCGGGAACTCGATCTCCTTGTCGGCGCCGCGGACGGCTTCCTCGAACGTGATCCGGATGTCGTACCGGAGATCCGAGCCGGCGGTCGGGTGGCCGCGCCGCGCGCCGGCGGCCGCGCTGCCGCCGAAGAACGCGTCGAAGATGTCGCTGAACGAGCCGAAGCCGCTCGGGTCGAAGCCGGCACCGCCATCCCCGCCGAGACCCGCCTTGCCGAACATGTCGTAGGTCTGGCGGCGCTGGGCATCCGACAGGACCTGGTAGGCCTCGTTGATCTCCTTGAACCGCTCCTGGGCGACCGGTTCCGTGTTGACGTCCGGGTGCCATTGCTGGGCGAGCTTGCGGAACGCCTTCTTGATCTCGGCGTCGGTCGCGGTTCGCGCGACGCCGAGCGTGGTGTAGTAGTCGAGTTCGGTGGCCATCTGGGCGGGAAGTCTACGGGAGGACCGTCGGTCGGGTGGCTACGATGAGTCGATGATGCCTGCCGACTCCACCTGGCCTCCTCGTCTGACCGTCGCCCTCACCTTCGATCACGACTCGATCTCGGACGGCGTCCGTCGCGGCGACACGCCGGTCAAGCTGTCGCACGCGGAGTTCGGGGTGCGGGTCGGGGCGCCGCGGATCCTGGCCCTGCTCGCTTCGCGCGGGATCGTCTCCACGTGGTTCGTGCCAGGGCACACCCTGGAGACCTTCCCGGAGTCGACGGCGGCGATCCTCGCGGGCGGGCACGAGATCGGCTGTCACGGCTGGTTCCACGAGGATTGCGCGACGCTCGGGCGGGACGAGGAGCGCGAGCTGGTCGAGCGGTGCGCGGTCGCGGTGGAGCTCGCGACCGGCGTTCGACCGAAGGGCTGGCGGGCGCCCTACTGGTCGCTCGGCGAGGCCTCGCTGGGGATCGTCGAGGCGGCCGGCTTCGCCTACGACTCGTCGCTGATGGCAGACGACTTCCGGCTCTACCGCGTGCGACAGGGCGACCGGCATTCCGTCGCCGAGGGATCGCGGTTCGGGCGCGAGGGCGCGCTCGTCGAGGTGCCGGTCTCCTGGGCGCTCGACGACTGGCCGCATTTCGAGCCGTCGTCGACGGGCGATCGCGATGGGCTATCGGCGCCGTCGAAGGTGCTCGAGATCTGGACGGAGGAGCTGCGCTACGCGTGGGCCCACGCCCCAGGCAGCCTCCTGACGATCACGATGCACCCCGAGTGCATCGGACGCGGCCACCGGATGGCGATGCTGGAACGGTTCATCGACGCGGCCGCCGCGCTCGACGGCGTCGTCTTCGACCGCCTCGACCACTACGTGGCGAACTGGCAGACGCGAGGGTCGTAAGTCGCGGCGTTCTGGACGGGCGGTCGTTGCGCTGGCGACGACGCCGGTAGGTCGCGTTCATTCAATGAACCGATGCGACGAGGTTGCCCGCGATCGCTCGTGAATTCGCTTGGAACGGATCATCAAACGAGCGGAATCGGCAAGCCGAGCCTCTCGAGCGTGCCGCGGACCGCGTCTGACTCCGAATCGTGGCCAACGACGTCGCATTGGTTCATCTGATGAACGCGATTCACGGGCTCGTGCGTCTGATGCGCCATCGCGGATCGATCGGCGGTCCAAGGTCGAACCACGCGCCTCAACCGGCGCGACGGAGTCGATCGGCGTTGCCGAAGTTGCCGAAGCGAGCGGACTTGTTACCAGCATGGCGCAGAGGCCATGCCCAAGGGCTGGCTTCGCAGGTTCGAAAACGGTCGGCAACGCCGCGCTTCTGCCGAGCGGCCGAGGCAAGCTCTGAGGCGACCACGCCTCGAACTCGGACGCGACCCGACAGACGGGTCCTTCGTTGCTCCGCCTAGTCGACGGTCCCGACCTCGGCCACAAGCTGGCATGCCCGGTCGAGGACCGCTTTGCACATCGGTGCCGTGAGTCGGCCCGTGAAGACATTCTGTTGTGACGGGTGGTACGAGCCCACGACGACATACCCGCCGACGCGCGCCACCGCCCCGTGCAGGAACTTCGGTCGGGGCCGCGCGTCCTCACCAGTCAGCGCGGCGATCGTCCGGAACGCCGACTCCCACGCGATCGCGCCGAGCGCGACCAGCACCCGGACGTCCGCGAGGAGCGCAAGCCCCCGGACGAGGAACGGCTGGCAGGTCGCCCGCTCCTCGGGCGTCGGCTTGTTCGCCGGCGGTGCGCAGCGGACCGCCGACGCGATGTAGGCGCTACGCAACGCCA